>JBEIOT010000247.1:0-1979 GCA_040377415.1 Azospirillum sp.
CCAGCGTTACCGACATCCGCAGCCAGTTCCTCGACTTCTTCGCCAGCAAGGACCACAAGGTGCTGCCGAGCAGTTCGCTCGTGCCGCATAACGACCCCACGCTGATGTTCGCCAACGCCGGCATGAACCAGTTCAAAAATATCTTCACCGGCCTCGAGACCCCGCCGCAGCCCCCACGCGCCGCCACCAGCCAAAAATGCGTGCGTGCCGGTGGCAAACACAACGATCTCGACAACGTCGGCTACACCGCGCGCCACCACACTTTCTTTGAAATGCTCGGCAATTTCAGCTTCGGTGATTACTTCAAGGAAGGCGCGATCAGCCACGCGTGGGAGCTCATCACCAAAGTTTACGGCATCCCCGCCGATAAACTGGGCGTCACCGTTTATCACACCGACGACGAAGCCTTCGACCTTTGGAAAAAGATCGCGGGCCTGCCCGAATCGCGCATCCTGCGCGTGCCCACGAAGGACAATTTCTGGGCGATGGGCGACACCGGCCCCTGCGGCCCCTGCTCCGAGATCTTCTTCGATCACGGCGTAGGCGATGGCACCTGGTCGCTTGATGCCACCGGCCACGATCAGTTCGGCGAGCGCTTCGTCGAGATCTGGAACCTCGTCTTCATGCAGTTCGAAGCCCTGCCCGGCGGCGAGCAGGTCCCCCTGCCCAAGCCCAGCATCGATACCGGCATGGGGCTGGAGCGCCTCGCCGCCGTCATGCAAGGTGTACATAGCAACTATGATACTGACCTCTTTAAAACTTTAATTGCTGCCTCGGTTGAACAGACTGGCAACAACGATGGGGATAAAGCCGCCTCACACCGCGTCATCGCCGACCATCTGCGCAGCAGCTCGTTCCTGATTGCCGACGGCGTCTTGCCCAGCAACGAAGGCCGCGGCTATGTGCTTCGCCGCATCATGCGCCGCGCCATGCGCCACGCTCACATCCTCGGCGCGAAAGACCCCCTCATGTTCAAACTGGTGCCCACGCTGGTCGCGCTCATGGGCGCAGCGTATCCCGAGCTCAAGCGCGCGCAGGCCATCATCACCGAAACGCTGAAGCTCGAAGAAGAGAAATTCAAGCAAACGCTCGATCGCGGCCTCAAGCTGCTCGACGAAGAACGCGGCAGCATCAAAGGCGGCAAGTTCTCCGGTGACGCCGCCTTCAAACTGTACGACACTTACGGTTTCCCGCTCGACCTCACGCAAGATATTTTGCGCGCCGATAACATCGCGGTCGATCTCGACAGCTTCAACGCCGCCATGAACGAGCAAAAAGCCCGCGCCCGCGCCGCGTGGAAAGGCGCTGGCGGCGCCGCCACCGGTGCTGTCTGGTTCGACGTGAAAGAACGCGTCGGCGCCACCGAATTCTTGGGTTACGCGATGGACGAAGCCGAAGCCATCGTCACCGCCATCCTGAAAGACGGCAAAGAAGTGACCGAGCTGAAAGCCGGCGAAACCGGCGAGCTGTTGGTGAACCAAACCCCGTTCTACGCCGAATCCGGTGGCCAAGTGGGCGACGCAGGCACAATCAAATCCAAAGACGGCGCCGCCACCGTCACCGATACCGGCAAACCCATCGAAGGCGTGCACACGCACCATATCACCGTCGATAGCGGTATCCTGAAAGTCGGCGATGCGGTCGAACTGCATGTCGACGCCAAGCGCCGCAACCGCATCCGCGCCAACCACTCGGCCACGCACCTGCTGCACGCCGCGCTGCGCAAACATCTGGGCGAACACGTGACGCAAAAAGGCTCCCTCGTTGCGCCCGAGCGCCTGCGCTTTGACATTACCCACCCCAAAGGCATCACGCCCGAAGAGCTTGCCGCCGCCGAAGCCGAAGTGAATCGCCTCGTGGCTGCTGGCACCGATGTGTCCACCAAACTCATGAACCATACCGACGCCATCGCGGCGGGTGCCATGGCGCTGTTCGGCGAGAAATACGGCGACGAAGTGCGCGTGCTTTCCATGGGCGAC
>JBEIOT010000056.1:0-9777 GCA_040377415.1 Azospirillum sp.
AGTCTGATGGTCGGTTTGCCGCTAGGAAGATTCACCACTTCGATGTCGCGCCAGTAAATGCCGCCACCAGCGCCCACACCGGTGCCAAGGGCCTTGCCCATCGCTTCTTTTGCGGCGAAGCGTTTGGCATAGGTGCTGGCTTTGCCGTTGCGTTTGCCGCCTTTGCGGCTGGCGGCCTTGGCCTGCTCGCCCGCAGTGAACATACGCGCCTCGAACTTCGCCCCGAACTTCACGAGCGATCTTTCGATGCGTCGGATGTCACAAATATCGCTGCCGATGCCGATGATCATGTGCGCGTCCGATCCATCATTTTGCGCATTTTTTTGATGGCCGCTTCAAGGCCGATGAACAGCGCCTCGCCCATCAGGAAATGGCCGATATTAAGCTCTTTAATTTGGGGTATCACCGCGATCGCACCGACATTCTCATAATTCAGGCCATGGCCCGCGTGCACTTCAAGCCCCAGCGAATACGCAAGGTCCGCCGCTTCTGCGATGCGCGCGCATTCTTTTTCCTGCGCCTTACCCGTGAGCTCGGCGTAGTGGCCGGTGTGAATTTCTACTACGGGGGCACCTGCTGCCACCGCCGCACGGATCTGCTTCTCATCCGCATCGATGAACAGCGATACGCGGATGCCGGCGTTGTTCAACAGCGCGATATCGGCTGTCAGCGCTTGCAGATTGCCTGCTACATCGAGCCCGCCTTCGGTCGTCTTCTCTTCGCGCTTTTCGGGCACGAGGCACACCGCGTGGGGCTTCACGGCCAATGCGATTTCGATCATCTCAGCGGTCGCGGCCATTTCGAAGTTCAGTGGCAAAGCCACTTCCGATTTAAGCCTCGCCATGTCGCCGTCGCGGATGTGGCGGCGATCTTCACGCAAATGCGCCGTGATGCCATCGGCCCCCGCCGCTTTGGCGACCAGTGCCGCGCGAATGGGGTCCGGGTGCACGCCATCGCGCGCGTTACGCAGCGTGGCCACATGGTCGATATTGATGCCCAGACGAAGTTTCATGCGGCCTTCACTAGCGCAGAACCCCACAAATGAAAAGGGCGCCCGAAGGCGCCCTGTCATTTTGTTTATCCGCTATTTAGCGCTGCTGGCTTTGCTCTTGCGCTGCACGCGTTTGCAGCAGACGTTCGCGGTGGTTGCCACCAGCGTTATAGACCACCGCGGCTACGGTACCCGCTGCCACCACACCCGCCGCCATTTTGTGGCGACCAATGAACTGACCCGGCGCGCTATTGGCGATGGACTGGAAGGCATTGGTTTGGCCGATACGGCTGGCCGTATGGGTCGCATAACCGGTCACACCCTTTGCTGCTTCTGCAGCATGGCTTGCTCCGCGGCTAATGGTGGTACCGATGCTCATGGGTTAGCCTCGTGCTGTCTCGGGTGTGGCTTGTGTGCGTTCGGCTTCGAGGCGAGCGGTATGCTTGCCGCCAAAGATGGCATTCGCCGCAACTTTGGTTACCACCGCAGCACCGATAGCGGTGCCGGTCACGATGGCCGCTTGCTTGCCGGTCAGATTTTTCCAAATCGGAGTTTTTGCTTCCGAAAGGCCTGCTTTGATACCTTTCAGCGCTTCGCCGCGCGTTGCCTGCGCTGCTTTCTTTGCTTCACCTTTCAGCGCCTCTTCGCCGGTCTTGGCGAGCGCAGTTTGCGCTTCATTCAGCTTGCTAGCAAAAGTTGCTGTATCACCTTCTTTGAAGGGCTTGGCTGCCACTTCCGCTACTTTGCTCGCAAAATCGGCTTTTTTGCCGCCCGCCTTGAAGATGTCGTTGTCCACCTTGAGTGCATGCTCAACCAAATGTGAGCCTTGGGATTTTAGTGCGTAAGTGCCAAAACCTGCGCCCACTGCGCCTGCAGCGACAGTGCCTCCAAAGCCGCTGCCTTTGTTTTCTTCGCTCATGATACACTCCGTGCGTAATTCGATTTCTATAGGTTCAATCTACGCCATTCGTTGTGGGCGTAGTGTGAAGGTTTGATGAAGGTTCGGGAATTACAGGGGTTTGCCGCTACACGCGGTCGACGGCCTGCACTACATCCTTGGCACGCAAGCTGCTGATAATGTTCTGCAAATGGCGCGCGTTCTTGACCTCAACATCGATAAGGATGTCGAAGAAATCGGTGCTGCGATTAAGGATCTTTAGATTGCTGATATTGCCGCCGTCCTTAGCGATAACGTTGGCGACGGAAGCCAGTGCAGCTGTTTCATGGCTTAAAGAAACCTTCAGGCGACCGATGAACAGGTCGTCCTGATTCGCGGCATCCCACGCCACATCGAGCCATTTCTCCGGCGCATCGGCAAAGTTCTCGAGCGTTTCGCAATCCATGGTGTGAATGGTCACGCCCTTGCCAGTCGCCACGATGCCGACGATCTTGTCGCCCGGAATGGGGTGGCAGCAACCGGCATAGTGAATCGCCATGCCGGGAATGAGCCCACGAATGGGCATGGGCACGGATTTCTTGGATTTTTTCTTCAGGTTCACGGCGGTGAAGGGGTTCTTCACGCCGGCGCTTTCGGATTTGCGGGTGTGGAACACCGCGTCGTAGATCTGGTTGCGGTTGATGAGCCCCTCGCCCACTTCCGCGTACAGGTCATCGACCTCTTTTTTCTTGAACACCGCCATCGCCGGTTCGAGCATTTTCTCGGTAACGTCGTGGCCTTCCTGTTTGAAGGTCTTGGCCAGAATGGCTTTGCCGAGGGTGATGTATTCCTCGCGCTGCTGGTCACGAATATAACGACGAATTTCTGAACGCGCCTTGCCCGTCACAACAAAACGTTCCCATGTCGGGCTCGGCGTTTGCGTTTTGGCGGTGATGATGTCGACCTGGTCGCCATTCTTCAGTGTGTGCTTCAGCGGCACGATGCGGCCATTTACCTTAGCGCCCACGCAGGTGAAGCCCACGCCGCTATGCACCGCGAAGGCAAAATCGACCGGTGTCGACCCGCGCGGAAGCGCGATAATGTCGCCCTTGGGCGTAAAGCAGAAGACCTGGTCGTGGTACATCTCGAGCTTGGTGTGTTCGAGGAATTCCTCGGCGCCTTCGGATTGCTCCAGAATTTCGAGTAGTTCGCGTACCCAGCGATATTGTTTGCCGTCGGTCGCCACGGCCCCATCGGCCATCTGGCGTTGCTTATAGCCCCAGTGCGCGGCGATGCCGTATTCGGCGATCTCGTTCATGTCCTCGGTGCGGATCTGCACTTCGATGCGCTGCTGCTGCGGGCCAATGACCGCCGTGTGGATGGACTGATAGCCGTTCACTTTGGGCGTGGAAATGTAGTCTTTAAAGTGGCCCGGAATGGTGTGGTATTTCTCATGAATTTGGCCGAGCATGGCGTAGCATTCGCCCACGCTGCCGGTCACGATGCGGAAGCCCACGATATCGGCCAGCTGCTCGAAGGTGACGCCTTTGGCTTCCATCTTTTTCCAGATGGAATAAGGCTTCTTCTCGCGGCCGTAGATCTTGATATTTTTTAAGCCACCCGCCTCGGCCAGTTCGCTCAAGATCTCTTCGACCCGCTGAATTTGGCTCTGCCCCTGGTTGCGCAGGAACTCCAGGCGCGTGATGATGGATTCGCGCGCTTCGGGGAACAGCTCCTGGAATGCGAGATCCTGCAGCTCTTCCTTCATGCGACGCATGCCGATGCGTTCGGCCAGCGCGGCGTAGATCTCTAATGTTTCGCGGGCGATACGCTGGCGCTTTTCCGGTTTGGGAATGTAGTGCAGCGTTTCCATGTTGTGCAGGCGATCGGCCAGTTTCACCATTAGCACGCGCAGATCCTGCGCCATGGCGACCACGAGCTTACGGAAATTCTCGGCCTGCTTGGATGACTCGGATTTAATTTCGAGCCGGTTCAGCTTGGTCACGCCATCGACCAACGTACGGATCTCTAAACCAAACAGCTGTTCAATTTCATCGAGCGTCGCGTCGGTATCTTCCACCGTGTCGTGCAGCAGCGCGGTAATGATGCTGGCGGTGTCGAGCCGGTATTGGGTCAGTTTGTAGGCCACTTCGACCGGGTGGCTGAAATATGGGTCGCCACTGGCTCGTTTTTGGCTGCCGTGCTTTTGCATGGCATAGACATAGGCGCGGTTGAGGGCATCCTCGTCCGCGTCGGGGTCATAGGCGCGGATTTTCTCCACGAGCTCCATCTGCCGTATCATGCGCTGCAATATAATGAAGATTTCAGTAGGTTGCTAGGGCAAAGAAAAAGCCGCGGGCCATGGCCACGCGGCTTTGTTCGATTTAATAAGTCGTGAACCGACTAGTCTTCCACTTCGATGTTCTCTTCCACGAAGCTCATGCCGCCGCCGGTGTTATCCTGCGGAACATACTGGGTCTCGCCAGCGAAGGCTTCTTCGATCTCGCCGCTGGTGTTGACCGTGTAGCTGCCGTTGCTGCCATCGCTCTCGCCGTCGATACGATCGTTCGGGTCGAAGCCGACTTTTTTCTGGAAGTGCTGAATAATTTCTTCCTGAACAATGGTCAGGTCGATGGTCTTATCGGCAATTTCGCGCAGCGAAACTACAGCGTCTTTATCATTATCGCGGTCGATGGTCAGCGGCATGCCCGACGAAATTTGCTTGGCGCGCTGGGCGGCCGTGACCACGAGGTCGAAGCGGTTGGGGATGTTCAAGATGCAATCTTCTACGGTAACGCGGGCCATGGAATCTCCGGCAATTTTAAGGAAAGGTGGGGCTTTCTAAGAGATTGCCGGCCCTATTGCAAGCATTTTGGCCCCTCATTTTCACATAAACGTCACAATATATGACGTTGGAGCTTGCTATACCCCTGCTACACCACCTAGAAGGTCGCGCTATGAGCCAAAATAACATGTTAACGGGCAAAGTCACCAGTGTGAACCACTGGACGCAGGACGGTCTTTTCAGCTTCACCATGGAGCGCCCGCAGAGCTTCCGTTTCGAGCCGGGCCAGTTCGTCATGATCGGCCTGCCCGATGAGAACGGCAAACCCATCATGCGCGCCTATTCCATCGTTTCGCCTGCGTGGGCGGACGAGCTGGAGTTCCTCTCCATTAAAGTCGCCGATGGCCCGCTGACGTCGCGTCTGCAGAAAATTCAGCCCGGCGATGATGTTATGCTTGGCACCAAGCCGACCGGCACCCTGGTGCACAGTGCGCTGACCCCCGGCAAGAACCTGTTCCTCATGGGCACCGGCACTGGCCTTGCGCCATGGATGAGCATCATCCGCGATGCGGAGACCTATAAGCGCTTCGACCATGTCTATGTGTGCCATGGCGTTCGGCATACAGATGAGCTGGCCTATCGTGATTATCTCGAAAAAGGCATTTTCGAGGACGAGATGGTCAACTATGCGCTCGAGTCCGAAGACATCGAAGGCGGCATCAAGGGACGCCTCAGCTATTACCCCACCGTCACGCGCCAGCATTTCCATAATAAAGGCCGCCTGACGGACCTGGTCGCCACCGGCAAACTGTTCGCCGATCTTGGCCTCGACCAAACGCATTTCAACCCCGAGACCGATCGCGTCATGGTCTGTGGCAGCGTGCCGTTCAACAAGGGCATGGAAGAAATTTGCGAAGCGCAAGGCATGAATGAAGGCGCCACGAACCACCCCGGTGCTTTTGTCATCGAGCGCGCGTTCGTCGAAAAGACCGTGAAGCCAACCCCAAAGGTTACGTCCGTTGAGAATGGGGCCACTATCGACCCTTTAGAACTCCAGGCGAAGCGTAGCGCCTAGCTTGCCTTTTCGTACCAATAAGCTAAATAACGGTCATGGCTGAAACCCTCCCCATCACCCCAGCGCCGAACAAAAAGCTGCCCAAGCCGGATTGGCTGCGGGTGCGTGCGCCGGTTTCGCAGGGCTACAAAGACACCTACGCGCTGATGCGCGAGAACAAGCTCAACACCGTGTGCGAAGAAGCCGCCTGCCCCAACATCGGCGAATGCTGGAGCCAGAAGCACGCCACCATGATGATCCTTGGCGACACCTGCACCCGCGCCTGCGCCTTCTGCAACATCAAGACCGGCGTGCCTAACATCGTGAATAAAGACGAACCGCGTGATGTCGCCCTCGCCGTGCAAAAGCTTGGCCTGCGCCATGTGGTGCTCACCAGCGTGGACCGCGACGATCTCGAAGATGGCGGCGCGAATCACTTTGCGCAGACCATCGAATATATCCGCACCACCGCGCCGGATACGACCATTGAAATTCTCACCCCTGATTTCCGCCGCAAGGATGGCAATCTCGAGATCGTGGTGAAGGCCCGCCCGGACGTGTTCAACCACAACATCGAGACCGTGCCGCGCCTGTATCAGCGCATTCGCCCGGGCGCGCGCTATTTCCATTCACTCAACCTGCTCAAGAAAGTAAAAGAGCAGGACCCTAGCATCTTCACCAAATCCGGCATCATGGTCGGCCTTGGCGAAACCAAGGAAGAAGTGTTGCAGGTGATGGATGATTTCCGCTCCGCCGATATCGACTTCATCACCATCGGTCAATATTTGCAGCCGACGCCCAACCATGCGCCGGTCGATCGCTACGTAACGCCCGATGAGTTCCGCTATTACGAGCGCGTGGCCAAGACCAAAGGCTTCCTCATGGTCGCCGCTTCGCCGCTGACGCGTTCGAGCTATCACGCCGACGCCGATTTCGCCCAAATGCGCGACAACCGGAACGCGCAGCTTGCCGCAAAACATCCGGCACCTGCCAACGACGCGTAATATGCCAAAGAAGCACTGGTTCTATATCATGCTGGCCTTGCCACTGGCACTGCCACTGTCCTTATGTTTACTTGCCCACTTACTTTATCACGTGCTTCCTGACCCAGGCTTTAGCTACGTTATCGAAAACAGTCGTATTCGTTACGATTTTGCCAATGGACATGCAGAGACAGGAGCGGACGGCTTGCTGGATTACATCACTGCGCCAGTTGCAATCTATCCGACACTGATTGCACTGATCGTAGAACAGTCTCTAGCCCTTTCTCTTTACTACATTATATTCGCTGCGTTTGTAGTCTGGTGGACGCACGCAAAACCGTTTCATTTCGTTAAGCGCATCGTTTGGAAATTGCCGCTCATTTACTACCCCTTCTTTTTAATTGGCGGCATTATGGAATATTCATTGGGCTGGCTTCACGTGCAAATCGTTGCCCTGCCGATGGTTCTGGTCGTAGGATATCTTTATGTAACTTTGGCTTGGGCCATCGTTCCCGCTCGGTATAAAAATGCACGCCCACTCTGAAATCCGTCATTCAACGCACGAGCCGGGCGAGCTGTTCACCCTTGTGGTCGATATCGAGCGCTACCCGGAGTTTTTGCCGTGGTGCCGTGCTGCACGGGTCATTGAGCGGCATGAGGGCTATTTCATCGGCGAGCTTATCATCGCGTTCAGCGGATTTACGGAGCGCTATACTTCCAAGGTCACGCCGAAGCCGGCGGAGAGCCGTATCGAGGTCGAGCTGGTGAAAGGCCCCTTCACGACCCTTTCCAACCACTGGAAGTTCGAGCCCGCCCCGCAAGGCGGCACCAACATCCATTTCGCGGTGGAGTTCGAGTTCAAATCAAAGCTGCTCGATAATTTGATGGGTGGCTTCTTCGGCCGCGCGGTCGATAAAATGGGCGATGCGTTCGTGAAGCGCGCCGACCAGCTTTACGGCTAGAGCCACTTCTTGCGACGGAAGATCATGATGGGCACCACGGCGGCCAGGAACATCATCACCAGCGCCATAGGGTAGCCGTAGTGCCAGTCGAGTTCGGGCATGTGCTTAAAGTTCATGCCGTAGATGCTGGCGACGAGTGTGGGCGGCAGGAACACCACCGCGGCAATAGAGAAAATTTTGATGATGTTGTTCTGGCTGATGTTGATCATGCCGAGCGTCGCATCGAGCAGGAACTGCAATTTATTCGAGATGAACGCAGCGTGGTCGCTCAGCGCCGAGATATCGCGCGCGTGCGCGGCCAGCGATTCTTTCAGCTCCGGCGTGCACTGGCGAATGTTCTGCTGTGCATACGCCACCAGCCGCCACAATGTAGTGAGACTCTCGCGCGCCTTGCTCGCCGTGTCGCCGCTGAGGCCGATGCGGATGAGCGCCTTTTCGTAATTCACCGTTGGTGCTTTCTTCTCGCTCACCGGCATCACGAACACCTCTTTGGTGATGGCGTCACCTTTCTGCGCGATGATCTCCAGAATATCCGCCGCACGGTTGATGACAGCTTCGATGAGCCCCACGAATACGCAATTGCCGTCGTAATCCGCGGTGATATCGCGGGCCAGTCGTGCGGGATAGGTGCGGAACGGCACGGGGTCGGTGTAGCGCACGGTCACCAGTTGCTTGGGCGAAAGAATGAACGTCACCGCTTCGTTCTCGGGCTCGTTGCTATCGAATTTGGTGAGCAGCGTCGCCGTCATGAATAAATGACCGGATTCATTATAAAGCGCGTTGGAAAGCTCGATCTCTTTCATTTCCTCGCGGGTGGGTATTTCCAGACCCACATGGGCTTCGGCCGCCTGCTCTTCCGCCAGCGTGGGGCTGAACAGGTCAAGCCATACGGCGCCCGCGGGTACGGCGTCGCCTTCGTTCCATGTCGCGCGCTCTACGCGTGCGCCGTCGATGCTGTAGATAAACAAGGCCATGCGCTCGTTTAAGCAGCTTTCGCCAACTTGCGCATCTTTTCTTTGAGGTCGTCGGGATTGAACGGTTTGCTCAGGTAATCGTCCATCCCCGCGTCGATGCAGCGGTCACGGTCGCCTTCCATCGAGTACGCAGTAATGCCAAGGATGGGCGTGCGTTTTCTGCCTTCCTGTATTTCCCAGTCGCGGATATGGCGGGTGGCGGTCATGCCATCCATGTGGGGCATCTGCACATCCATCAGGATGGCGTCGTAACGACCCGACTTGGCTTTGGCGATGGCTTCAAGCCCGTCTTCCGCCAGCTCCCAGCTGTAGCCGCAATCTTCGATCGTGTGCGTGGCAACAAGCACATTGGCTTTGTAGTCTTCGACCAACAATACCAGCGGCTGACGCTCAGCCGGGCCCGAATGCACCTTTTTGGACGCGCCATGCTTAGGACGGCGGTTCTTTAATACGATAGCATCGCCGCCGGTGCGCATGAAGGGGATCATAACGGTGAATTTTGAGCCGAGCCCTTCGGTCGACACCACTTTGATGGTACCCTTCATCAGCTCGACCAGCGTTTTACAAATGGAAAGGCCAAGGCCGGTGCCACCATATTTGCGGGTAATGGTGGTGTCAGCCTGACTGAATTTGCTGAAGATGCTCTCAAGCTTGTTCGCCGGTATGCCGATGCCGGTATCGATCACGTCGAAACAGATATCCCAGGCGCCGCTGGCTTCGTTATGGCAATGATCGACCTGCAGGGTCACCGTGCCCTTGGACGTGAATTTAATGGAGTTGCTCACCAGGTTCATCAGCACCTGACGCAGACGCAACGGGTCACCAAGGAAATTGCTATTCATTTCCGGTGAATATTTGACGACAAGCTCCACCTTGCGTTCTTTGGCCTTCACGCCCATCACGCTGATGATCTCTTCCATCAGCTCGGCCATGTTGAAGGGAATTTTCTCTAGCTCGACATGCGCGCCTTCGAGCTTCGTCACATCAAGCAGGTCGTTGATAAGGTCCATCAGCTGCTGGGCCGAAAGCTGAATGGTACGCACGAACTCTTTACGTTTTTCTTCGCTCAGGTTGCTTTTGTTCAGCAGGTTCGATAAGCCCACGACCGCGTTCATCGGCGTGCGGATCTCGTGGCTCATATTGGCCAGGAA
>JBEIOT010000233.1:0-2351 GCA_040377415.1 Azospirillum sp.
CAGATGCGCCTTGCCCATGTCGGGCGTAGTCTCGTGCAGCAGCGCCACCGCCATCGGCGAAAGCCCAGCGCTGCGCAGGTACGAGCTCAGCGACTTGCTGCCGCGCGGTCCCAGTTTTTTCTCGAGCGCGTCGGTGCTCATGCCCGGGCGAAGGTCGAGCGTGATAGTGGTTTTTCCATCGCGCGCGATGGCATCGCGAATGGGCCCTGAGAGCGCATACACCACGCCACCCTCGATACCGTTCGCGGTGATCATGGCTTCGCCTTGCTGCGTGATTTTTTGGTGCGTGATAGCAAGCGGCTTTAGTGGTTGTCCGGCAAAACGCTCGCGGAAATAATCCGACCAATCGGTCGTGAAGCCGCAATTGGTCGGCTGCAAAGCAGCAACATCGACACCTTGCGCTTTGAGGATGGGAACCCAGCCACCATCGGACCCCAAGCGTGGCCATGATGCGCCGCCCAGCGCCAGCAACATGGATTCGGCGTGCACGGGGATCTCACCCGCCGGCGTCGAAAAATAGAGTGCGCCATCTTGCCAGCCGATCCAGCGATGGCGTGGATGATAGCGCACGCCCAGTTTCTCCAGCTTGCGCAGCCACGCGCGCAACAGCGAAACCGCCTTCATCGATTTAGGGAACACGCGACCACTGCTGCCCACGAAAGTTTCTTCGCCCAACGCTTCGCACCATGCGCGTAGCGTCTCAGGCGGATAGGCGCGAATGCAGGGTGCAAGCCATTCGGCCGCTGCCCCATAGCGCGGCAGCAATTGCTCCAGCTTCTCGCTGTGGGTGAGGTTCAACCCGCCTCGGCCGGCGATCAGCAGCTTGCGGCCGGGGCTTGGCATGCGGTCGTAAATACTCACCTGCTGGCCCGCCAGCGCCAGCGTTTCCGCCGCGATCAACGCGGCCGGCCCGGCTCCTACAATGGCAATATGATGACTCATTGGCCCCTCATAGAGGATTGCATTGCCTGCCGCCAGTCGTTATGCCGCTTTCATGCTCCGTCTGACCGAGATCAAGCTGCCGCTACTGCACCCGCCCGAGGCCATCAAAAAGGCCGCGCTGGCGAAGCTTGGCATTGTGCCCGCCGACCTCATTAGCTGCACAATGTTCAAACGCGGCAACGACGCGCGCAAGAAACACGCCATCCAGCTTGTTTACACGCTGGATGTGGAAGTGAAGAACGAAGCCGCCATCCTCAAGCGTTTCGAAAAAGACAATAACGTGAAGCCCACGCCCGACATGGAATACAAGTTCGTGGCGCAGGCACCGGCGAACCTGAAGCATCGCCCCATCGTCATCGGCGCGGGCCCGTGCGGCATATTCGCCGCGCTCATTTTGGCGCAAATGGGTTTCAAGCCCATCATCCTTGATCGCGGCAAGGTGGTGCGCGAACGCACGAAGGACACGTGGGAGCTCTGGCGCAAATCGAAATTGCATCCCGAATCGAACGTGCAGTTCGGCGAGGGCGGGGCAGGCACTTTCTCGGATGGCAAACTCTACAGCCAGATCAAGGACCCACGCCATCTCGGCCGCAAAGTGCTCACCGAATTCGTGAAGGCCGAAGCGCCGGAAGAAATACTCTACGAGGCGCATCCTCACATCGGCACCTTCCGCTTGGTAAAGATGGTCGAGAACATGCGCGCCACCATCGAAGCGCTCGGCGGGGAATATCGCTGGGAAAGCCGCGTCACCGATATTGATGTCGACGAGAACCGCCATGTGCGCGGTGTAGTGCTGGCGAATGGCGAGCGCATCGAAGCCGACCATGTCGTGCTCGCCGTTGGCCACAGCGCGCGCGACACGTTCGAGATGCTGCACGAGCGCGGCGTGCATATCGAAGCCAAACCTTTCTCCATCGGCGTGCGCATCGAGCATCCGCAATCCATCATCGACGTGGCGCGTTTTGGCGACAGCGCGGGTAACGAGATACTCGGCGCGGCGGATTACAAACTCGTGCACCATGCAAAAAATGGCCGCGATGTGTACAGCTTCTGCATGTGCCCCGGCGGCACCGTCGTCGCTGCCACAAGCGAAGAAGGCCGTGTGGTCACTAACGGCATGAGCCAGTATTCGCGCGCCGAGCGCAATGCGAATGCGGGCATGGTGGTGGGCATCGACCCCGCGCGCGATTTCCCCGGGCATCCGCTCGCTGGCATCGAATTGCAGCGCAAACTAGAATCCGCTGCCTTCATCGCTGGCGGCAGCAATTACAACGCGCCCGCCCAGCGC
This sequence comes from Azospirillum sp., assembly GCA_040377415.1. Classification (GTDB taxonomy): domain Bacteria; phylum Pseudomonadota; class Alphaproteobacteria; order Rickettsiales; family UBA3002; genus QFOX01. Next base: position 2,231 of record JBEIOT010000233.1, read on the forward strand.
GTCGGCGACTTCATGGCGGGCAAAGCATCCACCACCCTTGGCGATGTGGTGCCGTCCTACAAACCCGGCGTCACACCGACCGACCTCGCCACCGTGCTGCCCGCCTTCGCGGCCGAAGCCA
>JBEIOT010000025.1:0-12710 GCA_040377415.1 Azospirillum sp.
GGGGGGACTGAAATACGCGGCAAACACGCGAGTGCTCGGCAAGCACTCCCCCCGCACTTTGAACACACCATCCTCAATTGGCCACCCAGTAATGGGTGGCTTTTTTTTGACTATCGACCACGCTTGCCACATACTGCATGCATGCAACGCGGCTTCTCCCTCGTCGAACTCTCCATCGTGCTGGTCATCCTTGGCCTGCTCACGGGTGGTATCCTGGCGGGACAATCCCTCATCCGCGCGGCTGAACTTCGCGCCGTCAGCACCGAATATTCACGCTACCTCACCGCCGCCCACAGCTTCCGCGACAAATACTTCGCCATGCCCGGCGATTTCCGCGACGCCACCAAATTTTGGGGCTACCAGAGCGGGGCCGGCTGCGTGACCAATTCCGCCGTTAGCCCGAACCCAAGCGGCACATGCGACGGCAACGGTAACGCCTCTATCGACGCCGGTGCAGCTGGCTCGCAAAGCGGCGAGCTATTCCAGTTCTGGAGTCACCTGGCGCGGGCCGGCCTCATCGAAGGCACCTACACTGGCATCGCCGGCACCGCCAACCAATTCGATGCCACACTGGCTGGTAACCTACCCGCTTCTCGCTTTGCGCAGGCTGGCTGGGGTACACGCACCGTCGCATTCATCGACGGCACGGCAGGCACCGATTTTACCGGAAACTATGGCACCTATTTCCTGTTCGGTGCCAAAGCACCCTCGTCGTTCGTCTGGAACCCCATCATGAAACCCGAGGAACAATGGAACCTTGATACCAAGATGGACGATGGCAAACCCGCGACCGGCAAAATGCTCGCTGGCGAGCGCCCCACTTGCACAACAGCGGTTGCCGCTGCTGCCGGCGCGACCGATTACGCTGCCACCTACGCGCTATCCACCACCACGGCGGTGTGCAAATTCTACATTCGCGAGATTCTCTGATTATTTCTGCTCGATGAAATCGAGTATCGCTTTACCCGCATCGAATTGATGACTCACCGCGCCGCGCGTGGTCACCCACGCCAGCAAGCGCGATTCCTCACCCGGCCATGTATGCCCCATGCCTTCCACATGAATGGCGGTAAGCGGCACACGGCAGCCAGCATGATCCGTGCGCAGCGCGCGCGTGGAATCGATCTCAGGATCCGCCAGCATTTGGGTTTGCACGATCTTGCCGCAACCATTACGCCCATCGAAGAATGCTTCGGTCTTGCGGGCACTTTCCACCTCGCCCCATGTCGTGGCAATGCCGCTATCGGCCAGCACTCCGCCATTATATTCCACAACATCATCATCCGTACCGAAGATCAGCATCGTCTTCTTGGGCTTGGCTTTGCAGGCATCGCGCAATCCCACCGGCAGGTTGGCGACCACAGCAGCCACGGTGCCATAACGCTCGCTCTGGCACGAAAGGCGCAGGCTCATCATGCCGCCATTGCTCATGCCCGCCACGGTCGTGTTGGCAGGCGTGAACTTGAATTGCTTTTGCAGCTTCGCGGTCACCGTGTCGATGAACCCGACATCATCGGTCTTGTCCTGATACGTCTTCACCTCCGTCATCACGCGGAAATCGTTCCATTGCTTATCGATACCTTCGGGATACACCACCACATAGCCACGCGGCACGGCCAGCGCCGCCATGTGCGATACTTCCTCGGTCATCCGCACCGGTGTGAACGCCGGATGAAGCGCGACGATCAGCCCTTTAGGCGCCGCTTCTGGCTCAATAAGATAATAGCAGCGCTCGACACCCTTCCAGTCCATGCAGTGATAACTGGCATTGAGGCCTTTGAAATTGGTCTTGATGATCTCGTCCGAAGTCGGCGCTTTACCGCATGCGGTTAACAACAGGACGGCAGCAATACTGCTAAAAATGTACTTCATGCGCACATTCCTAGACGCAGTCTCCCGCCCTGACAAATAAATGCTTGATGCTGTTAGTGCCAACTGGGTTATACTTAGCCCATGAAACATGGCTTCTCCCTGGTCGAACTTTCCATCGTCTTGGTCATCCTTGGTTTGCTGACGGGCGGCATTTTGGCTGGCCAGAGCCTGATTCGCGCCGCCGAACTGCGCTCGGTATCGACCGAGCAATCGCGTTGGGTCACAGCGGCCAACAGTTTCCGTGATAAATATTTCGCTCTTCCCGGCGATTTCCGCGATGCCACCAAATTCTGGAACCTACAGGTCAGCGGCTCGGGCTGTACCAGCAGTTCAGGCGTTGCCACGGTCAATGCTGCCACCGGCTCGTGCGATGGCAGCGGCGATGGCATTATCCAATTGGGCAACCCGTCAGAAACAGGAGAAGTTTTTCAATTTTGGCGTCAGCTCTCCCTTGCTGGACTGGTCGAAGGAACATACTCCGGTACGGCCGGTAGCGGCGGCTCGGCCCACACTGTATTTGGCACCAATGCTCCCAAATCGAAATTGGGCAATTCAGGCTGGGGAATCCACAGCTTCGTTACCTACAATGCTGGCGACGCGAATAATTTTGCTGCTATGCCGGGCATCTATTTCATCTTCGGCAGCAACTACACCAACGATTTCCCCTACGGGGCCAGCATGAAACCTGAGGAAGTTTGGAACATTGATACGAAGATAGACGACGGCATGCCCGCAACTGGAAAGGTATTGCCTCACTGGCGTAGCGCGTGCACCATTTCCTCCAGTCCCACCGACACGAGCGCCACCTACCGCCTCAACGATAGCGGCAATGTCTGCAGCCTATTATTCATGAGGCAATTTAACTAAAGGATCGTCGGGTTCGGCGCGTCGCCGTAGACTTTGACCGGATCGAACATTTTCTTATCTTCACGGAACTCTAACGGTGCTTGCGTTTTCAACGGCACCGCGCGGTAGAAACAGCTGCGGTAACCCACGTGGCAGCTCGCATCGCCGGGAATCTCGACCGAGATCCACACTGCGTCCTGATCGTCGTCGATACGCATTTCTTTTACCGTCTGCACCAGGCCCGAGGTCGCGCCCTTGTGCCACAGCACCTTGCGCGAACGGCTCCAGTAATGCGCCTCACCGGTCTCGATGGTCTTGCGCAAAGCTTCCTCGTTCATGTAGCCCAGCATCAGCACTTCGCCCGTATTGGCGGCGGTGGTAACGCAGGCGATGAGGCCCTGCTCGTCGAATTTGGGGGCAAGCTCATTGCCCTCTTCCACTTGTTCGATGGTGACGCGTTGATTGAACATCAGTATCTCCTGTTGGCAGGTGATATAGCCTGATTTTCTCGGGTTTCCAGTGAAAAAACGGCCCTAGAACGGCGATGATTCGCGAATCCGGGTCGAAAGCGGTTTATCCGGCTCCGGAATCGGTGTCGGCTTCAGCGTTTCGTTATAGACGCACATGATGTCGGGACCACGGCGCAGCGTGAAACGCGAACCCACGCGCTCGACCACGATGTAATTCTCACGCTTGCGGAAGTTGATGAGCTCTTCATTGCCGCTCGAGTCGACATTAAAGATCGCCGGAACGTCAGCGTTCTTGTCGCGGAATTCAAAATACGTGAACTGCCCGTCATCGAAAATGCGGATCGGCTCGATGACCGACGAGCCACGGATGGTGTAGCGGAAATTGTATTTCTCGGGTTCACGCTCGATATCGGGGAACGACTCGAACGTGGTGAAATCCATCTGCGACTGATCGGCCTGCGGATAGATGAAGCGCATCACGAACACCATTTCCTTGTCGCGGATGTCCTGCGTTTCCTCGGCATGCATCTCGAACAGGTAGCTGCGCTTGTTGGTAATGACCGTCATGTTGGTCAGCGCGTTCTGGTCGATGGGTTTCAAGAACAGGCGATTGCCCGCAGGGTTCACCATCCACGACACCGAATCACCGATGGAGACGGTCTGGATCTGTTCGTCGCTCTCGAACTCGATGGCCGACTGGTACCCATAATGCCCAATGAACTGGTACACTTCATTGGCACTGTAGCGCACCGTGCGGATACGGCTGTCCGTTGCGATGGGACGCGGTTCCTGCAGGGCGAGCGCCGGCGCAGCGCTGAACGCGATGAGGGCGATCAGCAGTAGGCGGCTAGGCTTGGGTAAGGACATAGTTCACGACTTGGAACGTGGGTTGCTGGAGAGAGGCTTTTTCTTCGCCCGTTTCCGGGTCGGTCGTTTCGGTCACGACGGCGTCACTATAGTTAAAATCGATCGTCGCCGTCCACTGTGTTTTACCCACGGGGGCAGATCCGCCCAGTTCTGTGGAAAACCTCACCACCGCACGGTAGCGATCATCGACCCGGCTGAACGATACATTCGTAATATCGACACTGCGTGTGCCATAGGCTCCAAGCAGTACTGCGGGATTGCGTGGGTTGTCTGGACCCACGCTCGCGGTGTAGCTTGCCGCCGTGCCTGCATCCGAGTGCGTGGCGACGAACAGGTAGTTCTTGGCGAACGACTCGTAATGGTAATCTTCGCGGCTGATGACATATTGCCGCACCATATAGTGCCGCAGCGCGTCGTTGATGTCCTGCCCCGAGGCACGCAAACGCACCAGGCTCGGGATCGTATCGTTGATGCGCGGGTTGCTCACCACGATCGGCGGGCGCTCGGTCAGTGGGGTCAGGCCCACGAACGCGAAAAACCCGCACAGGCCGACCATGATCGCCAGCACACCAAGCATGAGGAAAAAGCTACGTTCCGAAATGGGACCGATGTAAAGCGCAGTATACCATTGACGGGCCTGCTGAAAATAGCTGCCTTGGCGGATCAGTTCGCTGGCGTCTTGCTCATCATGGTCGTGGGACACCGGATTGGCTCACATTTGCCTAAAAGTTAATTATTTCCGTGCAGCTTAGCGTTCGCTATGCTAATGTAAACACCAATCGCAAATACACGCGAACAAGAAACTCTGGTGGGGCAATGCGAGTGGGCATCGCGGCGATTATTCGCCGACCAATTCCCGAATTAGCGACTGCCACGATGCGGCATTGTATGCTGGCCGTCGTAACTTTCCTGTTGTTCGCCGCGCATGCGAATGCCCAGGTCTGTAGCGACGCCGATGCTTCGCAAGGCACCCCGGCCGCCAATGGTGCCGCAGCCACACCCAGCTATTTCCAGAACTGCGACATGCAGTACAAGAACACCGAACTCATGTGCGATACCTTCAAGGTACGCGGCGCCTGCCCCGCCGAACCCATGATGATGAAGACCACGCCCAAGCAATCCTTCATCAAGGACTTTTCGCCCTACTTATACGCCTACGCCCGCGACCCCGAGGACCGCACCCGCCCCTACACCGGCGTGCGTTACCGCGGCACACCCGGCGATGCGAACCAGACCTTCGGCCTTGTGTGCCCGCCGGGTCGCCGCTGCCCCGCCTCGTGCCTGGCGCAGATCAAATTCCCTACCGAAGCGAAATCGCCCGAAGAAGAAGCCAAAATGATCCGCCTGCAGCTGGATAACTGCGCGAACCAATACATTCTCTATTCCGCGATCTATCCATTCCAGAAAGAGAACAGCCAGATCCTCTCCGGCGAGAACGCAGCCAATGGTGCTGAGCGCATGGGTTTGGAAACCAGCTGCCAACCCATCGAGACCGTGCAGGAAACGCGCAACGAATATTTTGCGACCGATTACCTGCGCGCCGCATGGATCAAGCTGATGCAGGATCCGACCTATCGCAAAAATCCCAAAGCCGCGAAGGAGCCGCACCTTCCCACCGGCATGACGATCGAGAACCAGATCGCCCCGCCCGCGCAATTCCCCGATGTGCGCACCTCGCATATCGGTGCAATTAAATACGAAGAGATCAACGACCCCACCCACCCGTTCTCACCACGCTGGGACTTCGAGTTCAACGAACGCGACCATTATTCACCGATGACCGCCAGCTATAGCAAAGACCCCGCGAACTCGGTGTTCTGCGCCGGCGACAAGAACAACCAGATACTTAAAGTCGATATCCTGAGCTTCCGCGAAGCGGCGCTGAAGTTCGACGACAAAATTACTAAACCCATCGACTTCAACAAAAACTGCATGGCCAACAGCGGCCCACAAAAGAATCCGTGCTGCTTGCCAAGCGGCCCACTCGGCCAGACCTGCCGGCTTCAACCATGCGCCCGATGCTACAACATGACCGCGCAAGCGCCCGTCTGCAGCACCGACTACACAAGTCAGCCCGACCGCAAGCGCGTGAGAGCACCCTACCTCCCCGTGCATCCTGCCCTGCGTGTCGTCGGCGCCATTCAAAGCCTGTCCTCGCTGTCGCCGAGCAACCTCAACCAGATCACCGGCAACGTGCTAAGCGTTGCGCAAGCCAGTGGCCTCATCAGCTCGCAACTATCCATCCTCAACGCCCTGCCCGGCAACTTGCCGCTCAATCAGCTCATGCCGCTCTTGAATGGTCAGGTGAGCCTTATCTCGGCCCTGCCGAATCTCGCGCCGAACATTCTTAGCGCCGCATTGGGTGGGCAATCCGCATTGCTCAACATGCTACCCGGCACCTTGTCGATGAGTCAGGTCACCGCGCTGATGAATGGTCAGGGCAGCGTGCTTCGTGTGCTTGAAGCAGCAGGCGGCCTGCCGTTGGGTTCCGTCAAAAGCATCATCCAGTCGCCGCAAGGCCTGCTTACCATGCTGCCGTCCAACTCGGTGCTGGGCGATGCACGTTCGCTCATCATGCAACAGACCGCCACCGTTCGCCAATTGGCGCAACAAGGCCGCTCGGTTGTTGAAACCGTGAACAATCTCTCCAACCAAGCCCGCGCGCTTGAGAACCTTAACCCCAATATGGTGCTCACCGACGCTGCCGTGCAGGTAGGTCGCTCCGGTGCAGGTGCCGTGCTCGATTATCGCGGACTCGGCTTGCCCGGCAACATGAGCGTGGGCCAGGCGCGTGCCGTCATTACCTCCACATCCAGCAGCCTGCAGAACTTCGATCCCAACGGCAGCCTCACGCAATACTCGTCGCTGCTGAACAGCCAGGCCAGCCAGATCCTCGGCCTGCCGCAGAACTTGCCGCTTTCGCAGGTCAACTCCATGCTTCAGGCCACGCAGGGCCTTATCGATGGTAATAGCGTACTGCTGGGCGGCACCAACGGCCAAGGTGTGCTCAACACGCGCAACCTCAGTCAGGTCACGGGCGTCCTCAACGGTCAGATCAACCAGCTCACGGGCTTCCCCGCCAACATCACCACCGCGCAGCTCAACGCCGTCATCACCGGCCAAGCGAGCGTCATGCAGGCGCTGGGCCAGAACTTCACCCCCGGCCAGATCTCGAACATGCTCACCTCGCAGATCGGTTCGCTCGGCCAGGTCGCCAACATGGCCGGTCAAGTGCAAGGTCTGGCGAGTGCGCTCACCAGTGGCAACATCAGCGGCCTGCTCACTTCGCAGCTTGGCGCACTGTCCAATCTTCCCGGCGTCAGCCAACTCAGTTCGGTCGCAAGCATTGTCGATACCGGCATCTTCGGCGGCGTTCCCGGCCTGCCCGGCATGCCGAGCCCAAGCCCACGCAACACGCTGCCCACCGTCGTAGTGCTAGGCATGCCGTATCAACGCACCGCCAAATGTAACCCGAACGAATTCGGCGAGAACAACCAACCACCGATGGCTGCGCTTTGCAGCGCGCTGCGCGCACCGTTCACGCCGCTCAACAAACTGCGCATGCGTTACCACAATCCCAACGAGCAAGATAATATCGTGCTGAAAGAAGGCGTGCCGGAAGGCTACAGCTTCCACGAATACTTCAAGGACGACGACGCAAGCAAGCCGGCCCACATGCCCTATCCGCGCCTGTGGGATACGGGTCGCTCCATCCAAAAAGTACCCAGCGACGTGCAGGCCCCCAACGATGATTCCGGCCAATGGACGACCATCGTCGGCATCGGTCACGAAGCCACGCCCGGTAGCGCGGCAGCGCCCACGGGCGAAAGACGCGCCGACAAAGAAAAAGCCATGCGCATGAAGGACCAACGCTGCCTGTATGGCGGCTGGGGCGGCAATGTCAGCATGGGCGGCGCCAGCATCACCCTGCCCGATCCCATCGCCAGCTGGACGGAGCTAAAACTTTACCAGGCACGCACCCTGCGCGACAGCGGCATCAGCTGCCTCGGCCGTTACGAGAAGACCTTCAAGCTCGGCAGCAACGAGGAGAAAGCCATGTTCGCCTTCGGCGGCGATCCGTCGCAGGTCATCATCACCCGCAATAAGCCCGATGGCTCGCCGCAGACCATCACACTGCAACAATGGCGTACAGAGAACCCCGGCAAACCCGCGCCCACCGATCTTATCTCACAAGTCGAGCGCAAGGCCTTCCCGCTCGCATGGCGTGGCTACGTCAGCGCCTATGATGAATCCAACAAGTTCCCCAACTTCCCCGGCGCCACGCCAGAACTCGAAACCGGTCTGGATAATGCCCGCCCCGGCGACATCCTGGTGATGGAGAACGGCGCCAGCGGCGATAACAACAACCGCAGCCTGCCGCGACTGGCCTATGTCGAGCGCGTCCAGAAAGACGAATACGTCTACGTATTCGAGGCCGATAACGGGAAATGGCCGGATGTGTGCGGCACCACTGATGCCTTCGGCGAGTTAAAAAGCCGCTACCTTTACAAGCCCGGCAAGCTGCCTAAGACCACCAAGGACGACCTCGAACGCTTAGGTTGGACGGGCGACTGCAGCGACAGCGGCTTGTCCGAATGCGAAGCGCGCAACTGGTCCGATATCAAGATCTATCGCCCGACGACCGATGTACGCCAAGGTAACGACGGCAGCGAATTGAAAGAACCGCCAGCGCGGAGTGCAACCCCATGACCCAGCTGTGCCGCTATTTCTTCGCCGTTACCACCATGGCCCTGCTCGCCAGCCCTGCTGTTGCTGCCAGCCGCGTAGCCGACTGCGCAGCGATCGGCAACACAGCCTACGACAAGAGCTACGAGATCGATCCCAAAGATATCGATCAGTGCATCCAGCGTGGCTGGGACCCGCCAGTCAACTGGCGCCCCAGTGAAGGTAAGAAACGCGTTGCCGCAGCAGGTGCAGGCGGTGCCAGCATCAGCGGTCGTAACCCACCGCCGAAATCCCCGGGCGCAATGGGTGCACGCGCCAGCGTCACCGCGAGCATGTTTAATTTCACCATGGGCATTCCGCCATGGCGCGGCTTCCCCTGCCAGCTTCCCGGCGGCATCGATGTCTGCGGTGGTAGCGGTAATGGCACTGGTACGGGCGGCACCGGTGGTGGCGCAGGTGGCGGCACTGGCACCGGTGGCGGCGCAGGTGCGGGCGGCGGTGCGGTTGCATCGTGCCCTGTTGCAGGCGATACGACCGGCACCTATGGCGAACAGCAGCCCATCACAAGCAGCACTAGCGTACCGCTGGCGTGCGGTGGCGCAGTACCGCTTTCCACCTACATGATGAGCGCCGAGAATTCGCCGACCAGCATCATCGCCACCGAAGCGGGCAGCCGCACCGTGTGGTTCTATCGCGCCAGCGGCGGCGGCTATGCACTGCAAGGCACTATGGAATTGCCCGAGACGACCTGCACTAGCAGCAACCCCGCTAGCGCGACACCCACGCCCCTTCCCATCGCGCAGATCCTCACCATCGGCAACAGCACCAACAGCGTGGCCCTGCGCCTGCAAATGTTCAACCCCGGCGATGTCGCCGATCCGTTCGATCCCGATCCCGATGCAGAGCCCATACAATACTTCGTCGTGCCAACACCGGGCGGCACACCCCAGATCCCAAGCGGTTGCCCGCGCACGAGTGATTTCATCCGCACCGCCGTCGCGCTCACGGCACCGATCACGGTCGAGTCGGCGACGAATCCCGGCTGCGAAGGCCCCTCCTGTGGCTCACTCCCACAGAACCCGACCAGCCCAAGCAACTGCGAAGCAGTAACGACCAACCCAGGCGGCACGAGTTGTGAAGGCACGACGTTATTCGCAGTGCTGAACCGACCCAACCTGCTCTTCCCGCCCAATGGTAACGCTGTCTTCACATCGATGGATGGCCGCACGGCGCATCTCGTGGGCGCTGCCAGCGGCGCACGTCTCTACGTGCAATCCAGCACCATCATGTATTTCGGCGCGCGCGGCGGCAGCTTTACCCTGCCCGAAGGTGGCACGCTGAAACTCGATAATGGCAATGTGTTGGTGATGAACGGCCCCGCCACCATCAACGCCGGTTCGCGTCAGGTGGTCATGAGCACCGGAGGCCGTATCCAGTCGTCGAATGGTTCACTGATCCAGGAGTTCACGGCGGGCAGCAGCCATGCACCAGCCGCCAGTCTGCCGTTCGTGGTAAAGGTGACACGCAGCGTCGAACTGCCTGCCGGCCTGAAACTGCCGACGCAACCGACGCCGTATGTGCGCTTACCCGTTAGAGTCCAGTAGCGAAATAGTTCTGCGCGGTCTCAAGCCCCGCCAGATCGCCCACATTCAGCCACGGCCCGTCATGCAGCACGTAACCTACGCGCGCAAGATCGCTTTGCTTCCACAATGTGTTCAGGCTGAAGGCACCATCCGGTGATTGCGCGAAGGCGCGCGGATGCATCAGCTCCACGCCCGTAAAGATATACGGCGCATCTTCACCATCGCGCGGGCGGCGAATGCGCGCGCCATCCGTCACAAAATCGCCATTACCCTGCCAGCCAATGGCGCTCGTTCTCGGCACCAGCAACAACAGGAAATCGATGTCATCGCGCCATGCATCAAGCAGCTTGGCGATGGGGTTCTCCCCCGGCAAAATTGCATCGCTGTTCATGGTGAGGAACACACCATCACCCAGCAGCGGCAGCGCTTTCTTCACGCCCCCACCGGTTTCCAGCGGCGGCGCACCTTCGCGCGACAATGCGGCGCGATCGCCTAAATGTGCTTCCAGCTGATCGGCCAGATAACTCGTGTTCACCACCACATTCGTGATGCCGCCTTCGGCCAGGAACTCCAGATTCCAGTCGATAAGCGCTTTGCCCGCCACCGGTATCAGCGGCTTGGGCATATCCAGCGTCAACGGGCGCATGCGCGTGCCCAACCCCGCCGCTAGCACCATGCCGTGCGTCAGTTTCATGCGATCCCGCCAATTGAAACATCCGCTGCGAATGCGCCGCGCCACGTTGCCGGCACATGCGCATCGACGAACGCCTTCACCGGCGCGAGCGCGGGATGCTCAAGATCATGCAAGAAATGTCCCCACACGCGCGGCAGGTAATCCAGGTAATGCGCCTTGCCATCGCGAATGCACAACCGCGCGAAGATACCGATGATCTTGGCATTGCGCTGCGCGCCCAGCAGCGCATAACGCGCAGCGAAATCCGCGCCCTGCTCGTTTGCAAACGCATCAAAGCACGCTTTCACCGTGGCGGGCGCCACGTCGCGCCGCGCATCTTCCAGCAGCGACACAAGGTCATACGCCGCATCACCCCACAGCGCGTCCTGATAATCCAGCATGCCAATGGAGCGGTGGCCCTCGCGGTCATGTAGCCACAGCAGATTATCCGCATGGTAATCGCGATGCACCAGCACCGCTTGCTGCAACGGCGCGGCGAGCAACACGGCTTTCCAAATCTCCAGCCACTGCGCGCGCAACACCCGCGCCTGCTCTAGCCCAACGATCTGCGGCAGGAACCATTCAGCAAATAACGCCACCTCGCGCAGATACACTGCCTCATCGTAAAGCGGCACATGCTCGCGCGAGCTGTTCTTCTGCAACGCCAGCAGCGCTTCGCACGCAGCGCTATACAACTCTAATTCACGCTGCGGCTCCGCTTTCAATACACGCGTCAGAATTCCGTCGCCCAAATCCTCAAGTAACAAAAACCCTTCGGATTCATCAGCATCCAAAATAGCCGGAACACTCACGCCTGCCTTCTCCAGCAACCGTGTCACCGCGATGAACGGTCCCACATCTTCCCACGGCGGCGGTGCATCCATCAGCACCATGATTTTGCTGTCATGGTCCACACGCTCATAGCGGCGGAAACTGGCATCGCCCGCCAGCATGCGGCGCGTGGCAGTACCGCGCCCCGTGCGCGCAAGGAACGCATCCATCTGCGGGCCGCGATCAGGGCGGGTCTTGGGTTTCTCGCTCATGCGCTCAGTCTTTCCGTGGCGCTTCCGCCCGACTTCATGTTCACCTTACGCGTGCCGCCTTCCAGCGTGAAATACAAGCTGATCCAGCTTTTCGGCGCGAAATTCGTATCCAGTCGCTCTGGCCACTCGATCACCCGCACCGCGCTTTCCGCTTCATCGAGCCCCAGCTCTGTCAGAGCCGATGTATTTTCGATGCGGTACAGATCGTAATGGAACACCTGGGTTTGCGTACCATCACGCAGCAGCACCGGATAATCCTGCACCAGGTTGAACGTTGGGCTCGTCACTTCCACCACCTGCGGCGATAGCAGCGCGATCAATTGCTGCGCGAACGTGGTTTTTCCGGTGCCAAGGTCCCCACCCAGCAGCAGCGTATCGCCCGCGCGCAACGCTTCAGCGACACGCAGCGCCACCGCCCGCGTATCATCGATGCTGGGGAGCGCAAAACTAGTCACGCTCGTCGATCCAGGCTTGCTGGATGGCTTCCAGTATCTTTTCGTTGCAGCCATCCGGCGCACCGGTGAAGCCCGGCAATGCCAGCACCCACGCCCGAAGGTCGGTAAAGCGCAGGTTCACATTGTCCGCCTCTGGCCGCGTTTCCTCCAGCCCGATGGCAATGTCGTAAATATCCGTCCAGCCCATGATGGCCTCCTGCCCTGCATTTAAGTGA
>JBEIOT010000170.1:0-4193 GCA_040377415.1 Azospirillum sp.
GCCGCTTCTCGGGCGATGCTCTCGGCACGTTCCACGTTCACTTTATCGACGATGGTGCGTTGGGTGATAACGGGGTACAGCTCAGCCGCGCCGAGCTCGGTGGCTTTCTCGATGATGGTTTCCAGTCGTCCGCCTTTAATGGGCGCGAAGGCGACCCACAGATCGACCGGCGTGGCGGCAGGGCGCAGTTGCTCGGCCACTTGCAGTGTCATGGATCTTTTCTTCACCTCGGTAATATCGGCCAGCCATTCGCCCTCGATACGGTTGAATAGCGCGAGGCGATCACCAGCTTTGAGGCGCAGCACATGGCCCAAATAATGCGCCTGATTCTCGGGCAATGCCACGTGCGCACCGCTTTTCAGCGTGGCATCGGTAGCCAGTCGATGGCGGGGTCGGGTGCTCATGCATAAGTTTCTACCCCCGCAAATCGGTTCGTGCTAGTCGTGTTTTATGCAACGGATCGTTCCCTTTTTGCAGCTGATGCGCATTCACAAACCGATCGGCATCTGGCTATTGTTCTTCCCCGCCGCGTGGGGGGTGCTGCTGTCGCCGGCGCCCGTGCCATGGACATTGCTGTTCCTGATGCTGGTGGGCGCCGTGCTTATTCGTTCGGCAGGTTGCATCATCAACGATCTGGCCGATCAGGAACTGGACAAGCAAGTGGAGCGCACCAAGCACCGCCCGCTGGCCAGCGGCAAAGTCACCCGCACCGAAGCCAAGGTATTGTTGTTCGTGCTGTTGTTCGATGGTCTGCTGCTATGCCTTGTGCTGCCGCCGCTGGTGATGAAGCTTGCCTGCGTGGCCTTACCCTTCATCGCAGCCTATCCGTGGATGAAACGGCTGACATGGTGGCCGCAAGCATTCCTTGGGCTCACTTTCAATTTCGGCGCACTCATCGGCTGGGCCGCCACTGGCGCGCCGGTCGGTAATGCCCCCTTCCTGCTCTATGCTGCCTGCTTCTTCTGGACGCTGGGTTACGATACGCTTTATGCCGTGGAAGATATGGATGGCGACCGCAAGGCGGGCATTAGATCGACCGCGCGGCGCATCGGCCTTGGCTACAAGCTCTGCGCCTTCACGGCGTTGTGTTATGGGCTGATGCTGTGGCTTTTCATGCTGGCGCTGGCGCAGGTCGGGCCCATCAGCCCGTTCATGCTGACGGCCCTGACCGTGGCGGCGGTGCACGCATTGTGGCAGGCCGTGCAGGCAGGACGACTGAAAGCGGGCGACCCGCGCGGCGGCGTGCTTTTCCGCAGTAACCAGTGGCTGGGCCTGGTGCTTTTGCTGGGGCTGCTCCTTCAACATCATTTTGCTTATTTGTCGTAATCCTGCCGCAGTAGGCGGCCTGCGGCACCCTCAAAGACAGGAAGCTTGCTCAATGGCTTAGCCGATGGCATGAATAATGGGTAATCATAGGCTTTATGTTCTGGCGTTCGCACAGTGAAACCGTACCGGCCAGCCCTTCGATGGGGGCGTGTGGCTACCCGCAGCATTTCGTTGATGCGCTGACGCATCTCGAGCACGAAGCGCGCACCAAAGGTCAGCCCGCCACCATCATCCTGTTCTCGATCGACAATCTGCCCATGGTGATGAGCGGTTACTCGATGGCAGTGGCCGAAGCGGTGATGAAAGAGATCGAAGGCGTGATCGCCAGCCGTTTGGATAAACAATCATTGCTGGCCCGCGTGCAGCGCGACCAGTTCGGCATCCTTGTGCACGGCAAACTCGAACGCCAGATCATCCAATGGTGCAGCGAACTGCAAGACGCCATCCGCGCCTACAGCTACGACTCGCGCTATGGCGAGTTGCATGCGTTGAGCTCCTACGCATTCCAGATGCTGCCTGAGACAAATGGTACGCCCGAAGAATTGCTGGGCCGCACGATTGTGGCGCTTACCGAATCCGACGATGAAAACAAAATGCGCCAGGATATTTCCGGCGTTGAGCAGCGCGAGGAAATGGGCATCGCCAATATCCTTGGCCAGGCGGTGAAAGAGAATCGTATCAAGCTCGCTTATCAGCCGATCATCGACGCCAAGACCGGTGAAGTGGCGCATTACGAAGCTTTGCTGCGCCTGTTCGGTGAAGATGGAAAAATTTCATCGGCGGGAACGCTGATCCCCGTAGCCGAGCGCATGGGCATGATGCCGATGATCGACAAGATGGTGCTGGAAAAAGTCGTCACCGAATTACGCCACGACCCCAAGGTGCAACTGGCGCTGAACGTGAGCAACCTCACCACGCAAGACCCGGGTTGGCTGAACCTGCTGAAGGATTCCATTGACCAGACGCCCGAGATCGGGCCGCGCCTGATCGTCGAGATCACCGAGACCGCCGTGCATCGTGACTTGAAGCACATGGCGTATTTCTGCGCCGAAGTGCAATCGACCGGCGCGCTCATTGCGCTGGATGATTTCGGCTCGGGCTACACCAGCTTCCGCCAGCTCAAGATGCTGTCGCTGGACATGGTGAAGATCGATGGCTCGTTCATCAAGGACCTCACGGACAATGCCGATTCGCGTTTCTTCGTAAAACTGCTGCTCGATTTCACGCGTGGATTCGGCCTCAAATCTGTGGCGGAGTTCGTCGAGAATGGTGAGATCGCTAAGATGCTGATGGAGCTAGGTGTCGATCAGCTGCAGGGCTACTATTTCGGCAAGCCGCTGAACTACCGCCCGTGGCTCAAAGAGGGTGAATACGGTCACTAGCTGACGCGGTATTTATAGAAAAAGGCGCGCACCTTGCTGGGTGCGCGCCTTTTCTTTTCGTAACCTTAAGCGGCAGTTTTTCTCTTGCGAGCATTATCGGCCGATGAATCGTTGATGCCAACTTGCTGCATCAGCTTTTCTTCTTTGTTCAGCGGAATGCCGTTCTTCATCAGATCCTGTTTGCGGGCATTGAGCTTTTTACCCAGCGCGACCATGTCGACGTCGGTCTTGCGGGCTTGCGGGAACAGGTCGTTCTCTTCCTCTTTCACATGATGCTCGATGTTCTCGGCAAGCACGGTGAACTTGGCAGCGAAGTGGTCTTCCGTGGTCATGGTGATGAGCTCGGCGATCAGCAGTTTGGCGACATGGTGCTCTTCATCGGACTCATTGAGCAATTCCTGATCGACCGCTTCCTTGCCGCGCAGCACCGGGTAGAACAGCTCTTCCTCGATGGTCGCGTGGATGCGCAGTTCGGTAATGGCTTCGGTAGCGATCTTCTTTTTCTCAGCCATCGAATCCGTATTCTTGAACTGCTCGAACAGGTCTTTCACTTTATCGTGGTCGCTTTTGAGGATCACGATGGCGTCGTTCTCATCTTTCAAAAAATCTAACATTTTGGTCTCTCCGTGTTGTTGTTTTTACGTGAGACAAACACTACGAGAGCTTTCAGCGGGAAACGATGCGGGCGCATGGGAAAATTTGTAGGCTTTGCATAAAGCCGTGCGAATTATTCGCAATACGTTGGGCTTCCAGTCTAAAGCATCGCTAATCTGGCAACCAAACCTTCGGTCAGCTGCAGTCCACTCAATTCAAGGCCTGCCCAAAGCGCCAGAACATAGGGCACCATATACTCGCCGAACTCTGTTCTATTGAGGATGCAATAAATGGTAGCTCGCACAAGATGGGCACTGGTTTGCAGCAAATTTAAATCTATCGATCCAACTTTTTGCTGAAGTGCGGCATCTCTTGTTATTTTTTGTTCGTTTGAAGGATGCAAATACATTGTAGCGGGATTAACAATGTTGCCTTTAGTAGTGAATCCATCCTCGTCCTGCGGCAAGTTAAGCTGATAAGCATCTTTGGCTATAGCAGCTTTTTGAGCTCTTTTGTGAAGAGTGCTTAGAATGTAATTACGCATAGTATCGTTCTGCTTATCGCATACTGAACGATAGAATTTACTTACGCCCCCAATGTCTCTGCACGCGGTATAGTATCTCCACAAAAAATAAATAAAGAAGCCAGTAATGCACCAAATAGCGATGCTGGGATTTCCGATGGATGTCTGATTGCCAAAGAAATTGAGCTTATCAATCTCGAGTTTCGCGGCTTTAAAAAATATAGCGCACAGGCTGATGATAATTAAATTGCGCCGCTGAAGAATAAAATGGTCTTTGGGAGTTTTTCCACTATCGGGCACTGACTTCTCCATAGCGCTCTATGGTGCCGGTTGCAGGAATTGAACCCGCGACCTTCGGTTTACAAAAC
>JBEIOT010000013.1:0-15355 GCA_040377415.1 Azospirillum sp.
CGATGGAAGGCCGCTTGAGTGGCGAAGGGCTACGGCACGCGGCCGTGGGTAAAGGCGTGGGAATTGCGGCAACGCTGGGCAGCATTCTTGTGATCGACAAGCTGGCCCCCAACCTGCTTCCCGCTTTGCAGAACGCTATTTATCCGCTGGTGAAGCCGCTGTTGCCGAAAGGCGAAAAAGAGCGCGACTCACGCAACGCTGAGGAAATCGCCAAACTGCTGATCCTTGATGTGCCATCCAGCATCGCAGCCGGACTCATCAACTACAAATGGGCGAAAGCGCGCTAGTTGCGCACGCACTCAAAGAAATGCGGGGGGCGGCCCTGCTCGGTGGTCTTGCGCTGGTATTTGGTCTGGGTCCAGTCGGCGGGCTGGGTCAGCCAGTCGGCCTGTTCTTTCGCGGTCCACGTATAGTCGGGGCTGGCATGCAGCTGCTGTAGAATCCACACGCAATAATCTTCATGATCGCTGGCGATGAGCAGCCGCCCACCTTTTTTGTGCGTGCGGGCAATGAGTCCCAGCGTTTCCTGATTCACCAACCGGCGTTTTTTGTGACGCTCTTTGGGCCATAGGTCGGGGAACAGGATGAAGACCGAATCGAGGCACGCATCGGGCAGTGCTTTCACCAGCAGGCGCGCATCATCGGTATTGAGGCGGATGTTGGATAGTTTCTTTTCGGTGAGCGCCGATAACGCTTTGGCGACGCCATTGATATAAGGCTCGACGCCGATGAACAATGTGTCGGGGTTGTGGGCCGCCTGCCCGACCAGATGCTCGCCGCCGCCGAAGCCGATCTCGAGCGCGAGTTTATTGTACCCCTCCATGTCGGGCATGCCGGCAGCCGTGATGCGCGGCAACAGCTCGTCGACCAGCCCTTGCTGGTACGGACGCAGGGTTTTGCCGCGATTGCGGCCATACGAGCTTAAGAATTCTTGGCGGATGGGTTGCATGCGCCCCACCTAACGTGGCGGGGCGCGGAATGCTACCGAAAATTAGGCCGCAGCGCTGATGCCGAATTCGCTACGCAAAGCATCGACCAGATCACGTTTTTCCCAGCTGAATTCGCCGTTGGCACCGGGCTGGCGACCAAAGTGGCCGTAGCTGGCGGTGGGCAGGTAGATGGCGCGGTTCAGTTTCAGGTGCGTGCGGATGCCGTGCGGACGCAGGTCCACCAGCTCTTGCAGTACTTTTTCAAGCTTCAGGTTATCGAGGTCGGCGCCATGCGTGTTCACGTAGAACGACATGGGGTGCGCGACGCCGATGGCGTAGGAAAGCTGGATGGTGCAACGATCGGCCAGGCCAGCCGCCACCACGTTCTTGGCGAGGTAGCGTGCCGCGTAGGCAGCGGAGCGATCCACTTTCGTCGGGTCCTTGCCCGAAAATGCGCCACCGCCGTGCGGCGCAGCGCCGCCGTAGGTGTCGACGATAATTTTGCGGCCGGTGAGGCCTGAATCGCCATCGGGGCCGCCGATGATGAACTGGCCGGTGGGGTTGGTGAAGAGGTTCTTCTCTTCCGGCATCCAACCATCGGGCAGCGTGTTCTTCACGACCTCGCGAATGATGTCGCGGATCTCTTTTTGCGAGATGTTCTCGGAATGCTGGGTGCTCACTACCACATTGCTGGCGCGCACGGGCTTGCCGTCCTTGTACTCGAGGCTCACCTGCGATTTTGCATCGGGGCGCAGCTCGGCGTATTTGCCGCTGCGGCGGCCTTCGCTGAGTGCCTGCAGGATGCGGTGCGAATAATGCAGCGTGGCAGGCATGAGCTCTTCGGTCTCGCGGCAGGCGAAGCCGAACATGATGCCCTGGTCGCCCGCGCCCTCTTCTTTGTTGGCGGCGGAATCAACGCCCATGGCGATGTCGGCCGATTGCTGGTGCACATGGTTCTCGAAGTTAATTTTCTTCCAGTCGAAGCCTTCCTGCGTGTAGCCGATATCTTTGACCACTTGCTGGGCCAGCTCGTTCATGCGGCTGCGGGTGAGCGAATCAGCCCCGCGATATTCACCAGCGATGGTGACGTGGTTGGTGGTGGCGAGTGTTTCGATCGCCGCGCGACCTTCGGGATTGATACGCAGGATCTCGTCGACGATGGCATCGGAGATCTGGTCGCAGACCTTATCGGGATGGCCTTCGGAAACGGATTCGCTGGTGAAGATGTAGGATGAATGCGCGTTGCTCATAAAAACTCACGGATAGAATGATGATGTGAGATTACGCGCTTAAACGCTGTCTGATCGCTTAGTCCGGAAAAGTGGCCGCCAAGCACGAAATGCCCACAAGTGCAGCGTGTTTAGTCGGTCTGGCGGGAATTGCTAATGAAAAATGATCTATGCGATCACTTTTTTATCGGTCTTTTCTTCGGCGTTATCATCGGCCATGGCTTTGATAAGGTCGATGATGCGCTTGCGCACCGCGGGGCTTTTGATGCGATAATAAGCACGCATGACCTCGAGCGTTTCGCGGTTGTTCACCTTCTCGTGCTCGTAACCAGCGGCAGGCTCGCCAAGCGCGTAGGCGCTGACTTCGTCCATCGCGTAATCGCCATAGCCTTCGAAGAAATACTGGATCGGCACGCCCAGTGTTTTGGCGAAGTCGAACAGGCGGCTGGCGCCCATGCGGTTGATGCCGCGCTCGTATTTTTGGATTTGCTGGAAGGTAACACCGATCTCTTTGCCCACCGCATCCTGGCTAAGGCCGAGAATGGTGCGTTTCAGGCGAAGACGGCGGCCTACATGGACGTCGACAGGATGTGGGGTGCTCATGGAAAACTTACGTCAAGCGAGAGGGATAAATGGTCTACAACCAGAAGGCGCAGCGTTAATAGTTACGCCATAAAATGGCAAGCTAAATAAACATTCTCTTAAGCTTTTCGCCTGCGTAGCAGCCATAAATTCGCAAACCAAAGCATTACTAAAATAATAAATACAGGAGCTTCAGCATATTTTGCATAGGGCGTTGGCGGTAGTGGCGCGGGCAGCGCTTGGTCGATGATGCCACGCTCGCCCAGCGCCAGCGAACGCACGGCACGGCCATAGGGGTCAATAACGGCAGAAATGCCGGTGTTCGCCGCACGAACCACGGGCAGCCCCTGCTCGATGGCGCGCATACGGGTCATGGCGAAATGCTGGTACGGCCCGGCCGTGTCGCCATACCATGCGTCGTTGGTCACGTTGAGTATCCATTCCGGGCGGTCGGTTTTATCCAGCGCGATCCATGGGAAGATAATTTCATAACAAACGAGCGGGCTAAAGGGTGGCACCCCATCGGCATGCACGGTTCTGGCCCCCTCGCCGCGTGAGAAATCAACGGAGCCCGGCGTAATTTTTTCCAGAGGCAGCGCGGAACGCAACGGCACGAATTCGCCGAATGGCACAAGCTGGTGCTTATCGTAGCTATGCGTCCACTGGCCGTTGGGTGCGATGACGACGGCACTGTTCCACACGCGCAGCGAACCTTGCGTATCATCGGCACGCACGGCGCCGGTGATGAGCGTGGTGCTGGCAGGCAACGCGGCAGCAACGCGCGAAGGCCACGGACTGTCGGGATAGAGCGTGAAAGGCAGCGCGGTCTCTTCCCACACCAGGATATTCGGCGTGGGCGTATTGGTTTGCATGTTGGAAAGTTCGGTATGGATGCGGATGGATTCATTGCGACCCTGCGGCGTCCACTTCATGGATTGCGGGATATTGCCCTGAACGACGCGGATGCGGGTATCGGTCGACTCGGCAATCTCGGGAGTGCGCAGCATGCCGTAGCCATAGGTGAGGATCAGCGCGATGAGCGTGACGGCGCTGTAGAGTATGCGCTGACGCTCGGTGATGTTCGGCTTGATCCACGCGACGGGCAATAGCGCCACTGAAAGGATCAGGAGGCTAAGACTATAGGGGCCGGTGAGCGCGGCGAGTTGCTCTAGACGGTCAGAGAATTGTGCAGTGTAGCCCAGCAGGTTCCACGGGAAGCCAAAGATGCCCAAGGTGCGCACATATTCGACGACGACCCAGAGGACGATGAAATGCAGGAGGTCGGCGAATGCATGGCCGCTGCGACGCCACCAGACTAACCAGCCGAACAGTGCGAACCACAGCGCCATCACAGCGCTGAGGCCACCGATGGAGATGGGGATGAGCCAGCCGAATTGCTCTGAATCGACCGCCAATGCGTTGGCGATCCACCAGGTGCCGGTCATGAAGAAGCCGTAACCGAACATGAAACCGCGCCCAAGGCCATGGCGGCGACCGGCGGAAGCATCGAGCAGGAAATAGAAAATGGGCAATGTGAGGAACAGCAATGGCCACCAATAGGTGGGCGCGAAGGCCGTGGCAGTGCCGGCACCCGCGATGAAGCAGAGTACCATGGCTTGCCACTCGTGAAGCAAGCGCAAGCGGTATAATAATCGTTGGCTTACCCCGTGCATGCGGTTGGCCTAGCCAAACTTTGCTTAAATGGAAAGACGGAATGCCCCTTGTCCACAGCCTGCCTAGGCAGCGGGCGCGACCGGTGTGGCTTCGGCGACGCGGGTGATGCGCACCTGCTTGATGCGGCGCGGGTCGGCCAGCGTGATCTCGAACTTGAAGTGCGGATGGAATGTGAGCACCTCGCCCTTCACCGGCACGCGGCCCAGCGTGCTGAACAGGTAGCCACCCAGCGTGTCGAAATCGTCTTCGTCGTCTTTGTTGATGGATTCGCCGAGCGCTTCTTCAAGCTCACCGATTTTAATGCGGGCATCGGCTTCCAGTACATCGTGACTAACGCGGCGGATCATTTCGCCTTCGACATCGTCGTGCTCGTCCTGAATTTCACCTACAATCTCTTCGAACAGGTCTTCCATGGTGACGAGGCCGGTAGTGCCGCCATATTCATCGACCACGATGGCGATGTGGCAGCCCGAGACACGCATTTTTAGCAGCAGGTCGACGATGCGCATGCTGGGCGGCACGAACAGAATTTCGCGCAGGATGCCTTGCATGTCGCAATGCTCGCCGGTGGCGAGGCACGGGATGAGGTCTTTCACGTGCAGGAAGCCTTCGATGGCATCGAGCGATTCATTGTAAACCGGAATGCGCGTGTGGCCGATATCGATGACGTGGCGTTTCAGCTCGTCGAGCGAGGCGCTTTTGGGCAGCGCCATGATGTCGGCGCGCGGCACCATGATGTCGCGCACGGTCAGCTCGCCGAAATGGATCATGTTCTTGAGGAGGTTCTTTTCCTCGTCGGAAATGGTGAGGCCATCGGCGGCTTCTTCGAGCAGCGCTTCTTCGATGATCTCTTTGATGGTGCCTTCGCCGCGACGGTTCACCTTATGGCGGAACCATTTGACCGCAGCGCCAAGGCGTGGGTTCTTATCGTAGGCCGTGGTGGGCTTGTGCGAGTGATCGATCGGGTCGGTCACTGTCGGTGACTTATTCATAAGTGCTGATGCTATCCTTCCGCATAGGGATTCGCAATACCCATGAGGCCAAGAATCTTGATCTCGCGCTTTTCCATAGCGTCGGCTTCATCGTCGATCTCGTGATCATACCCAAGCAAATGTAATACCCCATGCACGACCAGATGCTGCGCGTGATGGACGAATTTCTTGCCTTGGTCGTCGGCTTCACGCGCAATGGTATCGTAGGCTAAGACTATATCACCAAGCGATATAAAATCGCCATGCGTCTCACCGTCGGGGAAGGATAACACATTGGTCGGCTTATTTTTTTTGCGATAATTGCTGTTGAGCCCCCGCACCTCTTTGTCGTCGGTCAGCAGGATGGTGACGTGGCCCTTTGACCGCTGCGCAGCCAGCGCCGCCTCGGCGGCTTTGCGCAAGGCCGGGCCTTTGCCACGCCAGCGTGGGTCGTTCGTCAGCACCGTGACTGCGGAACTAGTTGCCACCGAACAGCACGTCTCTGCCGGGGCGTTTGGCGGAAGACTCGTACGCCCAGCCGGTCAGGTTAAAGTAATTGCCCGCGTTCATCGCCATTTCGTAGGTGACGGGAATGTCTTCGTTCGTGCCGGGCACGGTGCTTTTGAGCACCACGATATCATCGGCGGTGATGGTGCCGATAATGGCATCATGCTCGGTCTTCATGCCACCGACATGGCGGATGATGACCAGCCCATCGCCAGTGCGTTTGATCTGCGCGCTGCCTTTGTAGAGCTTGCCTTGAGGCGTCTGGCCAAGCACTTGGTATTTGCCGACCAGCGCCTCGGTGAGGAATTCCACGCGATCCTTATCGGGCTTAGCCGAGGCCGAAGCCGCAGCCATAAGCCACGCAGCCGCCAGCGATGCAGCGATCCACTTACTCGGCTTCATTGTCACTTTTTGATTCATATGAATTCGAGATTAAAACTTCGATACCGCCATCGTCGCTTCGGCCCACAAGATCCAAGTGTTTGCCTCTGGCAATCTGATATCGCATTAAAAGTGTTTTGCCATCTTGCTCAAAAGTTGCTTCTAAAACCGGCAAAGCCTTCTTTGTCACGGTGCTCAACCGGAGATGGCACACTGAATTAATACCGTTAATACGGCGCTGCATTGTTAGCTCACCTTCATAAGATGCAATTATAACATCGCCTTCGTAAACAGAACCTTCAGCTTTTTTCCCAATAACAGTAAAATTTTTGCGTTGTATTAATTCATGAAATAGATTGCTTGCTGAATCTGCCGTTACAGACGCAGCAGGCTTTGCTGCAAACAAAGCAAGAAAAAGCACTAAAAGATAACGCTTACTCGGCTTCATTTTGCTCGGCGTATTGTTTTTTGCGGGCTTCCCAATCGTCGTAAGCGCGAATGACGGCGGCAGCGAGCGGGTGGCGCACTACGTCGGTATCGCTGAAGCGCACGACCTCGATGCCGGGGATATGCTCGACCTTGGGGATGCAATCCGTGAGACCCGATTTGATGTCTTTGGGCAGATCGATCTGCGATGCATCGCCGGTGATGACGAGGCGCGAGCGTTCGCCCATGCGCGTTAAGAACATTTTCATCTGCGTGCGGGTGGTGTTCTGGGCTTCGTCGAGAATCACGAACGCGTTGCTGAACGTACGGCCACGCATGAAGGCCAGCGGGGCGAGTTCAATTTCACCGTTCTCGATGGCTTCCTGCACGCGCTCGGGTGGCATCATGTCGAACAATGCGTCGTAAAGCGGGCGCATGTAGGGATCGAGTTTCTCTTTCATGTCGCCGGGCAAGAAGCCGAGTTTCTCACCTGCTTCCACCGCCGGGCGCGACAGGATGATGCGCTCGACCTTTTTGTTCATGAACATGTACGCGGCCATGGCGACGGCGATGTAGGTCTTACCCGTACCTGCCGGCCCGAGGGCGAAGACAAGGTCGTTATCGTACATGGCGCGGATGTAGTTCGCCTGAATGTGGGTATAGGGCGTAATCGTTTTACGCATGGTGCGGATGTAGACATCGGTGCTGACATCAGCATTGCCGTGGCGGTTCTTGGGGGCTTTGTCGTTCACCGGCGGGATCATGCGTACCGCGGCGTCGATGTCGCCTTCGGCGATGTCATCGCCCTTTTCGATGCGCTTGTAGAGGCCTTGCAGCACCTGCTCGGTCGCGTCGATATCGCGCTTCAAGCCGGTGATGGAGATCATGTTACCGCGGCTGACCAGCTCGACATGCAGCAGCTGCTCCAAGCGCGTGAGGTGCCCGTCGCGATCGCCGTAAAGCTGAGGCAAATACTGATTCTGCTCGAAGAAGATGTTGACGGTCTGGGTGTCTTGCAACTTCTTCTTATCAGGCTTGGCCATGGGGCTCCTTGCAGCTGGTTTCCATCACGCTAGGCAGCGGCCAATGGCTCGTCAACCAACGTCGCGCGGTGTTACACAGGCAATTATACCACGGCGTCGTATTTTGCGGCAGAAATAAAGTCGTTCTTGGTGAGGCCGTCGACCGCGTGGGTGGTCAGCGAAATATCGACATAGCCCCAGCCGAGACCCAGATCCGGGTGGTGCTGTTCTTTTTCGGCGATGGCGCCAATTTTCTGCACGACTTCGAGCGCACGCGCGAAATTCTTGTATTCGATGTAGCGGGTAATGGTGCCGCCGTCGCTGCTCAATTCCCACTCGGGAAGTTCGGCGATCAGTTTGCGGGCTTCGCCGCCGCTGAGTTTGCCTTCGCCGGTTTTGCAGGGGGTGCAAGATTGTTGTGCCAGTGCGCTCATAGTGTCCATCCTTGTATTATGTGGTGATCCGAGGCATAGCGTACGCCATGAAACACGGCAATAATAAACCTATGCTCGCGGTCGATTGCTCGACCACCACGGCCAGTATCGCGCTGGTACTGGGCGACGCGGTGCATGAGCGGCAGGTGCCGCACGGGCGGCAGGCGGCCGATCTGGTGCCCGCCATCGATGCGTTATTAAAAGAGCATGGCGTGCGCTACGATGCGCTGGGGTATTTGCTGACCACCGTTGGCCCCGGCAGCTTCACCGGGCTGCGCATTGCGCTGGCGACGGTGCATGCCCTTGCCCTCGCCCACAACATTCCGGTGAAGGCCATTACCTCGCTGCAATCGGTAGCGAACGGGGTGGATGGCGAGCATTTCCACGTGGCGCTGAATGCAGGCAAAGGGGAACTCTTCGTACAGGAATTTTATCGCGACGGCGGCAAAGTATCGCCCAAAGGTGATATTAGCCTGATGAAGCCTGACCAATTGCCAGCCGGAACCATTACCGACCGCGTGCCGCAAGCGGCGGCGCTTTGCCGCATGGCCGATGCGCTGCCCGAGATGGCGCTGGCGCAGGTGCTACCCCTTTATATTCGCCCACCCGATGCCATTCCCGGTGCCCTGCCGTCGTGGCTTCAAACCGCGTGACAGCCCCACGCACCACGTTATAGTGACCGACCGATCACGGAGATGATGTTATGAAAAAGTTCCTTGCCCTCGCCCTCACCGCTCTTGCCCTTGTGGCCTGCCAGGACGCCCCTACGCCTTCGGGCAGCGCGGGCATCCATTTCGGAAATAAGCCTCCATTGCGCCTGAACGTGGCCAATATCAATATCGTGGAGAACTACCGCGCGCCGATGGCGCTGCCGAATGTGGACCACACGCTGCCGACACCGCCCATCATGGCCATCAAACAATGGGCGGGCCAGCGCTTCGCCGCGGGTGGCAGCCAAGGCCATCTTGAAATTGCCATTGAAGATGCATCGGTCAAAGAAACGCCCTTGCAGAAGAAAGATGGGCTGACCGGCTTCTTCACCGACGATCAGGAAGCGCGTTATGATGCGCATATCAAGATCACGCTGCGCATCTACGATGGCGTGAACACCATCTCGACCGGTGAAGCGGTGGCGGAAGTATCGCGCTGGCGCACCATCAACGAAAAAGCCACCGTGGCGCAGCGCGAAGCGATGTTCAACAATATGCTGCAAGAAATGATGCTGCAACTGGACAGCGAAGCGGAAGCCCGCATTCGCCAGTATTCCGCCCGTTTCATTATCGGTTAACACGCGAGGTTATGCGCCGTGCATATCTACCTGCCCATCGCTGAACTTTCGGCCAACGCCTTCGGGCTGTTGTTGCTGGGTGGCGTGGCGGGTGTGTTCTCGGGCCTGTTCGGTATCGGTGGCGGCTTCATTCTCACCCCCATGCTCATTTTCATGGGTGTACCGCCAGCCGTCGCGGTCGCGACCAGCGCAAACATGATCATCGCCAGCAGCTTTTCGGGCTTCCTTGCGCACATGAAGCACAAGCGGGTGGATACCCATATCGGTAACTGGCTGGTGGCGGGCGGCATGGTCGGGGTCATTCTCGGTGTCGCCATTTTCGCGTCGATGAAGCGTGCGGGCCAGTTGGACCTCACCATTTCACTGCTTTATATTTTCCTGCTTGGCACCGTGGGTGTGCTGACGGCGCGCGAAGCATGGAAGCTTTACGAAGCCCGCCAGCGTGGCGACAATCACTTGCAATACGGGTTCCTACAACTGCCGGCGTGGATCGAGCGTTTGCCGTGGCAGCATCGGTTCGAGCGTAGCCAGGTGACGCATAGCGTGCTGGTGCCGATGGGCCTGGGCGCGATGAGTGGCGTCATTGTGGCGCTGCTGGGTGTTGGCGGCGGATTCATCATGATCCCCGCGATGATCTATATTTTGCGCATGCCCATCACGGTGACGGTGGGTACCTCGTTGTACCAAATTATCTTCATCACCGCCGTGGCGACGTTGTTGCATGCGGTGACCACGCATTCGGTCGATATCGTGCTGGCGGCGCTGCTGCTGGTGGGTTCGGCCATCGGCGCGCAATGGGGCGTGCGCTGGAGCCATCGTATTCCCACGCATATCCTGCGCGGCGCGATGGCAGCCTTGCTCATTTTCGTGGTGCTGCGACTGGCCTATGGCTTGTTCATCACGCCGGAAGAACTTTACACGCTCACGGTGATCGGCTCATGAAGCGCGCGCTGATAGCTTTGGCATTGCTCGCCCTGCCCGCGCAGGCCGAAGTGGCTGTGCAGCCCGAAGCGTTGACACTGGCGGGTCCCATGGTCGCCGATATTTCGCAATCGAACATCCAAATTCACTCGAGCTTCAACGGCACGGAGCTGCTGGTATTCGGCGCACGCAATGCACGCGGCGACCTGGTGGTGGCGGTTCGCGGCCCGAGCCAAGATGTGCGTTTGCGCCAGAAAGAACGTATCGCCGGCATGTGGATGCATGTGGACCAGATGCGCTACGACCAGCTGCCCATGTTCTATGCTGTGGCCAGCACTCGCCCGCTGAAGAAAATTGCGCCCGCGTACACGCTGAACCAGCTGGGCCTTGGCGAGCATGCCGTGGTGAGCCAAAGCAATCCGCGCGCGACGCCGGAATTCA
This sequence comes from Azospirillum sp., assembly GCA_040377415.1. GTDB lineage: Bacteria > Pseudomonadota > Alphaproteobacteria > Rickettsiales > UBA3002 > QFOX01. The sequence goes on from JBEIOT010000013.1 coordinate 10,806, forward strand.
ACAAGGCATTACGCGAAACACTGGAAACCAAACTACGCTGGCAGGAGCCATTCGGGCGCATCAGCTATTTTGGCGAAAGCCTGTTCAAGGCGCGTTTGCATTTGCCGAGCACCATGCCGCGCGGCAATTACAGCGTCGAGGTTTACCTGTTCGATGAAGGCAAGCCCATCGCCTTCCAGACCATTCCGCTGAAAGCGTTCAAAACCGGGATGGATGCGACGATCTACGACGAAGCACAGCGCCATCCGTGGCTGTACGGCATTACGGCGATTCTGATGGCGCTTGCCGGTGGCTGGCTCGCGCACCGCCTGTTTAAAAAAGACTAGTGGGCCTGCGGCCTTGAAGGGATTAGCCATCCCTTCGTCGCTACGCTCCTTACCCTTTGGCTCCTTGCAGTCGCCTCTCTACGCTTCGCTTCGAGTCCGCTATCGCGGCTCGCGCAGCTGAAGGCGCTACGCAGGAGAATTATCGTTATCGTTCGCTGGTGGCGTGGCGGGGCGGAGCTTGTTCTTCACCCAGCGATAACCCTGTTTTACTTTGTTCCAATACCAGCCTTCGCGGCGGGTTTGGAGAACTACCGTGCCGGCGATGATGTCGTGAACGGTGCGGCGTTCGCTGTTGAAATGCGCCCACACCACCCCCAGCATCAAAAAACCGACGGATGGAATGTAGGCAAGATAGCGCAGCAAGTAGCGCCAGCGCGAAATGGGCTCATGCGTGGTGCGACGCGCGATCTTGAGGCCGAGCAGCCATTTGCCCGGGGTGTTGCCATAGATGCATTGCGCGCCGATGACGATGAGGCCGAGCAGGAAGAATTCGGCGACCAGATCGGTGAGGTAGAGATGCAACGCGGGCGAGCCGATGAGATAGCCCGACTGGCCGCTATCGATGGCAGTCTGCCCATCGCGCAGCAGTTGGTTGAAGTTTGAACGCTTCACGAGGTCGATGGTGCTGGGGTCGTCGTGACGGAACACGACCATGGCCAGGCGATCGAACAGACTGCGTAAAATGTAATAAAGCAGCACGAGGTCGAGGGCCCAGGCGACGGTGCGTTCCATCACGTCGGCATAGGGGCTGTCGACGTGTTTGCGTGAATTGAAGCTGCTCCAGCTTTTGAGCGTGTCTAGGACTTTTTGCATGAAAGCTTTCCGGCCAGCTCGTGAATGATGGTTGCGTGCTTGGGCGAAGCTACACGCGGCTGCGCAACAATCAACGGAATATCGCGCGCATGCTGGGCGATGCTGTTCTTTGTGTCCATGAGGTCCACGCCGTCGCAACTTTCGTTGATGATGAGCGCGGCGATGCGCAGGTTAGCAGCGCGCGCGGCCTCCAACGTGCACAGCGTGTGGCTCAGCGCGCCCAGATAAGTGCCAGCGACCATGATGAGCGGCAGGTTAGCGGCTTGTACCCAGTCGCGCGTGGTGCAGGTTTCATTCAGCGGCACCATGAGGCCGCCCACTGTTTCGATGTAGCAATGCTCTTTTGCCGCTTCGTTGGTCCAGTTCACCAGCTCGTTCAGCTTTAAGATGCGGCCTTCTTTAGCGGCGGCCATATCGGGCGAAAGCGGTGCTTTGAAACGCCACGGCGACACGTCATCGAGTTTCGCACCGGTCGCGTCCATAATATGCGTGGTGTCGCAATCGCCCGTGCCATAACCGGAAACGATGGGCTTGTAACCGCGCGCGCCGTTATCGGCATGCAGCAAGGCGCAGGTGGTGAAGGTCTTGCCGATGCCGGTGCCCGTGCCGGTCACGAAATACGCGCTCATGCGAATGGCTTTCTAAGGATGAGTAGCAGCGGCTGCCAGCTGGCGGCCACGCCCTCGCCCACCGCGTATCGGGTGCGATATTGTTCGGCCAGTGCGCGGTATTCGCTGGGCTTCATGCGTGTGGCGGGGTTCTCAAATGCCGCCTGCGCGCCGATCTGGCGGAACGAACGCAGCAGTGCCGAAACGCTGGGGTAGCTGTAACGTTCGATGGGGGCATCCATCGCTACGATTTCAAAGCCCGCTTGCTGCGCGGCGGTTTCATAGGCTTGCACCGATTTCATGGGCAGCAGGCGCAAGGTGGGCGCAAGATCGCGCAGCTCTTGCAAGGTGCCGTCGGCCAGCGTCATCACAGCAGCATAACCACCGGGTTTCAGCACGCGCTGCATTTCGGCCAGCGCTTTGGGCATATCCGCCATCCATTGCAGGCAGAGCGAGCTGACGATGCCATCGTAGGAATTTTCTGGCAGCGGCATGTTGGATGCGTCCGCCTCGATGACTTTGCCTTGCTGGGCGGCGACACGGCACATACCGGCAGCGATGTCGAGGCCGGTGACTTTCCATTGCGGGTGCACGGCGCGGGCTTCGGCGGCGAAGGCACCAGTGCCGCAGCCAACATCAAGCAATTCGGCCCTATCGTCGAATAATGCGATGCCGTGGGCCAGTACGCGCTGGCGCCAAAGCTTCTGCAAAGTGGCGTGCGCATCGTAGCGCGATGCGGCGCGGCTGAAATTCTCCTGCACTTTTTGTGCAGCGATCTTCACGCGGCGCTCCGTGGCGCATTCATCGCTTCGATAAAGCGCGCGCTATCGTGCAGGTGCGGTGCGTGCGCAACGCCTTTCCATTGGTGCAACGTGGCGTTCGGCAGCGCTTTTGCTAGCAACTCCGATTGGACGACGGGCACGATGGTGTCTTCCGTGCCGTGAATAATGGTGGCGTGTGGCACCATGCTGAAATCAAGGCCAGCAAGGCTTGCTGCCCCCAGATCATCGAACCAGGGAAGCCAGCGGTCGTGATGCGCCACGTGCGGATGGAGATGGACCTGCGACACAACCTCTTTGAAACGGCTATCGCCCTTGGCGACCAGCGCATGGAAGCGGCTTGCTGTGCGCTCGGGGTGTTCCAGATAATTCTCGCGGAAAGTGGCGAAGGTGAACGGGTCCATCGCGGCTTGAATGTCGGCGGATTGCAGGAATTGGAACGGCACACCGATCAGTGTGAGCCGCGCGGGTCGGAATACGCCATCGGCGATGGCGCGCAAGGCAAGCTGACCGCCCATGCTCCAGCCAATGATGTGCTCTACATCGCGGAACTGGCGTAAGCCTTCGAAACTGGCCTCGGCGCTGGGGTAATCACTGTAATCGAAGGTGGCAGCGTCGGGCGCGATGGCGTTGGCAACGGAATCGGCGGGCGTAGCCCAACCGCTTAAAGTTAGCGTGTTCATGCGGCTATCCTCTGGTTTGTAAGTGCGTCGATGAGTGCATCGACCTGCGCGTCGGTATGTTCGGCCGAGAAAGCGAAGCGAATGCGTGAGGTGCCGGGGGGCACCGTGGGCGGGCGAATGGCCATGGCCAGCATGCCTTGCTCTTTCAAGCTGGCGCTGGCGTTCAGCGCGGCTTGCTCGTCGCCGATCACCCACGGCAGAATGGCGGCATCGGGGACTGGCAGATTCATTGCACGGGCGACACGCTCGGCGTGCTTGTGGGCACGTTTGGCACGTTCGGGCTCGCGCTGCATAATTTTTAATGCCGCTTCGGCAGCCGCACAAGTGGCAGGCGGCAGGCCGGTGGTGAAAATGAAACTGCGCACAGAGGTCGCGAGGTAATCGACCACGGCCTGGCTGGCGCAGACATAACCGCCATAGCCGCCGAGGGCCTTGCTCATGGTGCCCATCCATACATCTACCGGCGCCGCTTGCTTGTCGAAGAAGCCGATACCGTGCGCGTCATCGACCATGAACCAGCCATCGTAATCTTTGGCGAGGTCGGCGAGTTTTTGCAGCGGTGCGCGGTCGCCATCCATGCTGAAGATATGTTCCGTGATGATCAGCAGGCGCTTGTGCGCGCCGCGGAATTCTTCGAGCAGCACGCGGGCATGCGTCGCGTCGTTATGGCGAAAGCGTTTGATGGTTGCGCCGGAAAGTTTTGCGCCATCCAAAATGCAAGCATGCGATAATTTATCGGCGATGATGAGATCACCTTTGCCTACCAGTGCCGGAATAATGCCGATATTGGCCATGTAGCCGCTGCCCAGCACCATGGCGGCCTCGGTGCTCTTGTATTCTGCGAGGGCTTTTTCCAGCGGCGCATAGGCCGGGTGGTTGCCGGTGACGAGGCGCGAGGCCGCAGCCCCTGCCCCATGCTCGGCCAGCGCCTTTTGCGCGGCGGCGATGACTTCAGGGTGCTGGGCGAGGCCCAAATAGTCGTTGCAGGCGAAGGACACGTAGCGCGTGCCGTTCTGCACCACGTTCACATGCTCGCGTGCCGACTCGGCCAGCGTACGGCGCTGGGCGCGCGAATCCGCGTCCTCTAACTGGGCTTTTGCGTAGCTGTCGAGACTGCTCATTTTTCCTTTGTCACCCTAGTGGAAAGCGGCTAGTTATCTCGCAGAAAATCAAGCCGGATGCGAGTAAAAATGACGCAAACCACCCCCCGCCATGACTGGACCCGCGAGCAAGCCCAAGCGCTGTTCGCTAAACCGCTGAACGACCTGCTTTTTGAGGCCGCGACGGTGCATCGCGCCAATTTCGACCCCAATGCCGTGCAGGTGAGCACGCTGTGCGACA
>JBEIOT010000027.1:0-12385 GCA_040377415.1 Azospirillum sp.
GATGATCGACGGCGCGCGGGGGAACAGCTTGCCCACGTGCGACGTTGCACCGGCGCTGGAGTAGTTTCTTTCTTCCATGTTCAGGCGAGACGCAGGCCGGGCGTCCTCTGCTTTGGGTGTAGTAGAAGTGACCGGTGCAACGGGCTCGCTCTCGGCATCGGGTACCTTGATCTCGATACGGTGCGATGCGTTGCGGTTGCGACCGAATAACTTGCTGAACATAGAAAATGCCTTTTTGATATTTTGTGGCTGTTTAAAGAAGTTATACGCAAGTTGTGTGACGCTTTGATGAAGGTTGCTGCATGTGCTAACAAAAACGGATGGACCATGAAGCGATCATCCAAGCCGGGGCAGGGGCCTTTGGCGACGGCAGCCACCCAACCACCGCGGGGGTACTGGCTGCGCTCGAGGCCATTGACCCCGATGCCTTCCGCCCTGAGCGCGCTGCCGATATCGGTGCCGGATCGGGCATCCTGAGCTTTGCCATCGCCAGCCGCTTTGGTTGTCCGGTCTGGGCAGGCGAACTGGACAGCCAAGCTGTTGAAACTCTGCGCAAGAATGCAGAGGCAAATGGCTATGCAGGCCGCGTGGTGGCGGTGCATGCCGAAGGGTTCAACCATCCCGAATTGAAAAAACAGGCGCCTTTTGACCTTATCGTGATGAATATTCTCGCCGACCCGCTGATGGCGCTGGCAGCGGACGCTGAGCGCATGCTGGCGCGCGAGGGGGTGCTCATCATCAGCGGCATGCTGGCCTGGCAGGAACCGCAGATCCGCGAGGCTTACCAGTCGCTTGGGTTGGAGCTGGCCGCCCGCCTGACCTTGCAGGACTGGGTGACCCTAAGCTTCGTAAAGCCCTGAGCTTTTCACGAAACTGTCACACTCGGCGATAGCCCCATAGGGTAGATTTCAAGGTAAGAAAAACCCCCCGCGAAGGGAACGCCGTGTCGACCTCGATCGAGCAAGCAGTGAAAGACCACAAGACGCCGCAAGGCGTGGTGCCGGCTGCGCGCGCTGATACGATCCTGACCGCGCCCGCTGCAAATAATAACGATGTGATCGCCAACGACAACGCCGCCGCCGGTAGCGACGGCATGGATTTCGTGCGTGCCAACCGCATCCATGTCGAGCATGGTTCGCTCTTCGTTGATCCATACCTCGTGGTGCATCCGCGTGAGCTTGATCCAAAGAACGAAACGCAACTGCGCGAGAAATTGCGCCTTACCTACAGCATCAATAACCCGAGCTTCTATGAAGCGCCCGAGCGCGTGGCCACCGCCCTGAACTTGGGCCAGCTGGTGCCGGTATCACTAGGCGCCAAGCGCAGCAAACTGCTCGACGAAGTAAAAAAATTCAACGGTCAGGTCGATAGCGGTGCCGATGCTGGCCTCGTGCAACAAGCAGGCGACAAGCGCGCACCGTTCAGCGCCATCGTGCGCGATACGCTGGAAAATCCAGAGGTCGATCCCGTCGGCATCGAGCTGCTGAAGAACGGCCTGAGCATTTACCTGCTGCTGCGCGAGAAGCTGACGCAGAATCATTTCCTAAAACCGCTGACCGATTACGTCGAACGCAGCAACACGCCCGATCAGGTGCTGCATGATCTTGCCGACAATATCGGTGTCACGCCTCAGCAAGTGCGTGAAGCCGCGCTCAAAGGTGGCGTTGAAGGCGTGGGTGAATTGCTTGGCCTCGCGCCGGCCTATGTTGCCGACGTAAAAAAACTTTCCGATTACGCCAGCCAGCATGATTTTGGCTACAACATGATCGAGCATTGGCATCTGGGCCGCCAACTTAATGGCATTGAGGCGCCGCTGCCGCAAAAATTGCAAACTGGCATGAATGCGCGAATCGACGCGAAGATCGGCGAGTATCGCGGTCGCGTGCGCCATTATTACGATGTGCCCGATCCTACCAAGATCGAAGAAGAGCGCATCGCCAAGGAAGACATGAGCGTGCTCGAGCCCATCCAGCGCAAGCTGATGTTCGCGCTGGGCTATGAAATTTGCCACACACCCGAGAACAGCGCCGACACCATCGCCTTCCACAAGGGCGTTTATGGTCTGCACCGCAAAGCGGCGAATGATCTGTCCGACATCGACGGCACCTATCGGATTTACTATGGCGGCCACGGCAGCCGCGAAAAATCCGTCGGCACGCTAGCGCACGAAGTCGCGCATAATTTCTGGCCCAGCTACTTCAGCAAGGAACAGGTCGCCGATATCGACCGCCTCGCGGGTTCGGACGCCGATCGCTTCAATAAATTGCAACGCCTGATGGACAAGGATTTCGACGCGTTCGAGAAACTTTTGGGTGCGTATCATGCGGGTAATCCCGAAGAGAAAAAGGCTGTGCTCGCCACTGCCAACGAACAACTGAGCGCCTATGGCGTGAAGTTCGACGATCTGTTCCCGTTCCTGGTGGATGCCAAAAGCTTCCGCTTCATGGTGTGGGACGCAGGTGATGTGCTTCATGTCGAAGGCGGCCGCTATAACCGCAGCGGCTACGACACGCCGCAGGAACGTTTCCGCGAAGTGGTCTCACGCTTCGCCGAGATGCGCCAGGTCAGCCATCGCGATCAGCCCGCCGTCATGCGCTTCATCGCCCCCGGTCTTACGCAGGTGTGGGAGCAGCAGTACATCCCGCATCTGGAGCGCGTGTATGCGGATGTACAAGCGCACAAAAGCAATCCGAAAGCGCCGACCAATGCGCGCCATGCTGACCTTGCAGCGACGGCGGATGAGCCAAAAGTTGAAGAAAAAGTAAAACCTACCGGCACACCGGTCGGTCACACGCAGGCGGATTCATCGAGTGCGCCGCGCAACGAGGTGCTGGCCAATACCGTCGCGCTGAATCCGAATACGCTCGCGGGCCTTGATGCGCTCAAGGGCATGCACATTTCACACTAGTCATTGCTACAAGAACGCGGCAGCAGCCGCGCCAGCCTTGAGCGGCGTGAGTTCCCGCGCAGGATGCGCGGTGGGCGAACAACTCAGATTTTCATCGGCATGACGATGAGATTCTGACCTTTGCCGTGCAGTTTCTTCTGCAGCATGTAGGCGGTCTGGTTGTGCAGGATCTGGTGCACCCAGGTCTCATTGTCGAAGATCAGTTTCGTGGCGAAGAACACGCTGCGCGGGAAATCCGCGCTGATGCGGTCGGTAAGACGATTAATGGTGTCAATAACGTCCGTGCCGTAATCATGATAGTAAGTGCTAGGCAGCCCACGGTTGGAGCAGAACTCCACATAGCGCTTCAGGATGCCCTTGGTATCGGAGCGCAATTTGTGCCAGCGCGCTTCGTCGGTGAACTCCTCGGTATCGATCTCACCCACGGAAGCGAACACGAAATTCTTGAACACACCCGGGAATAAACGCTGCACCCATAGGAATGTGTGCGTGCCGCTCGCTGCGCTGTCGCCCACCAGGAACACGGCGGTCGGCTCGCGCGGATCCATTTTCGGTTTCTCAGCCAGCGGCCGCGAGGGGGCACTGAACATGGCGCTGCCGAGTTCTTCCTCAATGGCTTTCATGCGCGCATAGGTGCGGTCGTAATGGCGGCGGATGAACAGGCCGAGCGTAATGACGAAGCCAGTGATGATGACGGTCTTGTAACCACCATGACTGAATTTCTCGATCAACGTGGTGGTAAGGATCGTGGCGCAGACGACCATGGCAAAGAATGCAGCGGCGAGCTTATGCCAGATGCGCGGATGGTAGCGCTCTTTCCAGCGATGCCGCGTGATAGCAGCGAGCGTAATGGTGAAGGTGAGGAACACGTTGATGGAATAAAGAATCACCAGTGTGTGCACCACGCCGCCGGTAAGCAACAACGCGCCAATGGCCGCACCGCCCATCAGCAACACACCATTCTTGGTGACGAGGCGGTTGGAAAGTGAGCTGAACATGTGCGGCATCCAACGATCGACCGCCATCGCGGCCAGCACGTTCGGGCCCGCGATGAAGCCGGTGTTACCCGCTGTGAGCAGCAGCCCTGCCGCACAGATCAGCGCAAGGCCAGTGAATTCCGAAGAAATATTGATGCCGAAGATTTCCCAATTCTCGGTGATGAGCTTGAACGCGGTCGCGTTCAGCGTTTCGCCGTCGACCTTCTGCACGTCCCATAGGAGATAAAGTGTAATGATGCCGCCTGCGACGATGGCGAGCGAGAAGGCAATGGCCCACATGGTGGCTTTGCCCGTGCGCACGCGCGGTTCAGCCATCGAGCGCATGGAGCTGGTGACGGATTCAAGACCGGTATAGGTACCGCCACCCATCGAGAACGCCTTGAAGAACAGCGCGATGACGGCGAACCAGCCGAAATCAGCCGCCATGCTTTGTGTTTCATGCACCGCGTTGGGCACGATATCGCCCACGCCCTCAGCGTGCGCAAAAATGCCGTAGACGATGAGGATGGCGTGCGTAGCGATGAATCCCAAAAAGATGGGTAGCAGGAAGCGGATCGATTCCTTCATGCCGCGCAGGTTCATGTAGCTGAGCCCACACACCACAAGAATGGCGATATATATTTTGTAGGGCTGGTATTCATAAGGCAGCATCGAGAACAACGCATCGACCCCCGCCGCGACGGAGATGGCGATGGTGAGCACGTAATCGACCAGCAATGCGCCGCCTGAAATAAGTCCCGCTTTTTCGCCGAGCAATACGGAGGCCACGCGATAACCGCCGCCGCCATTGGGGAAAAGCTCGATGACCTGCGTGTAGGCATAGGCCAGCAGGAACACGGTGAACGCCGTGGCCATGGCAAGGAAGATGGCCAGGTGCGTGTGCGCGCCAAGCGCAAGGAACGCTTCTTCAGGACCATAGTTGGCGCTGGAGATCGCATCGGCACCGATGCCGACCCATGCGAAGAAGGTAATGAGGGCGAGGTGCTTGCGCGTATCAGCGCGGAACGGATCCAGCGGCGCGCCCATCACGGCGCGTTTCATCTCCGATAATTTCCAAGCCATAGGACCCTCGTATCAGGCGGCTGCCATTAGGGCGCCGCACGCTCTTTAAGGCGCGTGAATGGCCGGGAAGTAATCCTGTTTGCGTTGCAACGCAACAGTAACATAGCTTTTGCTTGTAATACAGGCACTTCAATGCTGGCCTGTGGCCAAAAATCCCGCTATTCAGCACTTATGCAACAGCCTACCGCCCATGTTCCTTCCCCCCAAATGACCGTCGATGCCGAGGGCACGCCACGCTCGACCGGCTTTAATGACATCTATTTTTCGGCGCGCAATGGCATCGCCGAAACCCAGCATGTTTATCTGGCCGGCAACAGCTTGCCACAGCGTTGGCATGACCAGGCACACTTCACCATCGGTGAGCTTGGCTTTGGTACGGGTTTGAATTTTCTGGTGGCATGGAAAGAATTTACTGAGACATCGTCCGGCCATTTGCATTTTATATCGGTCGAGAAATTCCCACTCACCATTGCGCAGCTGACAGAAGCGCTCGCCCACCAGCCGCAGCTGGCCGACGTTGCCGCGCAGCTCATCGCCCATTATCCATTGCGCTTGCCGGGTTGGCATCGCGTGAAGTTCGATCGCGTGACACTAACGCTGGGCTTTGGCGATGTGAGCGAACTGCTACCGCAAATGGAAGCGAATGTGGACGCATGGTTCCTCGATGGTTTTGCTCCCGCCAAGAACGATGCGATGTGGAGCACCGATGTGTTCCACCAGATCGCACGATTGAGCGCCGCCGATGCGACCTTCGCCACCTTCACCGCGGCGGCTGTCGCCAAGCGCGGGCTGCAGGAAGTCGGCTTCATGGTGCAGAAAGTGCAAGGCTTCGGCCACAAGCGCGACATGCTCGTCGGCATGCGTCATGGCGAAGCGCACGGATCGCGTGCAGTAAAAACCGCCATCGTCATCGGTGGCGGTATGGCGGGTTGTAGCGTCGCGCGCGCATTGGCCGAACGCGGGGTGCAAGTGACCCTGCATGAAAAAGAAAGTATCGCCAGCGGTGCATCCGGTAACCCGGCAGCGGTGCTTTATCCGCAACTCACGAAATATTACACGCCCGCTACGGCATGGCATTTCGCTGCCTATGATTTTGCGCAGCGTACGCTTGCACAGTGGGGCGTAAAATTAAATAGCACCGGCATGTTAAAGATAGGCAAGGATGATGAGGACGACGCAAAACTGCGCAGCATCCGCGAGAGCTTGCAGCTCGATGAAAGTGTTGCGCAATGGTTGGAGCCTGAAGAAGTTTCGGCGCGAGTGGGTCAACGAATCACACGTGGCGGATTCTTCTTTCCGCATGGTGCGTGGCTGAATCCGGCGGATGCGTGTCGTGCGCTTCTCCATCACCCGAACATCACTGTGCACGAACACAGCAAAATAAAAGAACTGCCGACGGCGGATGCCATCATCATCGCCAATGCGCAGGCGGCGAATGATCTGTTGCCCACTGAACTGACGATGGGCGTGACCGCCGGACAGGTGAGCGTGTTGGCGGCGAGCGAAAAACTCACCACGGTGCTGTGCCACAAAGGTTATGCGATCGATACGGGCGAAGCCCTCATCATCGGCGCGACGTATGATCGCGAGGATCTCAGAGGCGCAGTGACCGATGCCAACCACGCCCAAAATATCACTGAGTTGCACGAGGCGCTGCCGATGATGCAAGTGAGCATCCAGACAGGCCGCACTAGTATGCGCGCTACTACGCCCAATCGCCTGCCGCATGTCGGCAAGGTGCGCGATGGTTTGTATGTGAGTGTGGGCCATGGTTCGCGCGGCATGATCTCGGCACCGCTGGCGGCAGAACTTATCGCATCGGAAATTTGTGGCGAGCCGCTGCCCGTTAGCCGCGCGCTGCGTGACGCGCTGGCACCGCGTTGATATCCAGCGTGTGGCAATCGCCCAAACCTTCGCGCGCGAATAACGTCTGGTACTGATCGCAATCCGTGCCGTCGGTCACATAAGCAGCAGCATCACCACCCGTGTTCGCAAAATCGCGCAATGCCTGGCGCGCGATGGCTTCGCTGGAATCGATCCACTCGACGGGCCACGGCGCAAGGCGCTGCAATTCTTTCACCACCAGCGGATAATGCGTGCAGCCAAGGATGATACTGTCGGTGCGCCCCCGCGAGTCATCATAGAAACACGGCGCGATCTCGTCGATCCACGCATTGTCGGCAATTTCAGCGCCGAGGACATATTCTTCACTCAGGCGCGCAAGGTTCGGTGCGCCATGCGCATCGACCACGCAACCCTGCGCGAACTGGTCGACAAGCGATTTGCTGTAAGGGCTGTGCGCGGTGTTGGGTGTGGCTAACAAAGTGAAACGTTTGCTCTGCGAACGCTCGGCCGCTACTTTGATCGCCGGTACGGTGCCCACGAACGCGATGTCGGTGAAATGCGCGCGCATCGCGGCCAGCGATAAGGTCGAAAGCGTGTTGCAGGCGACAACCACGCGCTCGAGGCGATGCTGTTGCCGCAATGCCTCGACCATGAGAATGGCGCGCGCGGTGATCTCGTCGGCACTTTTGCCGCCATAAGGGAAGCCCGCGGTGTCCGCAGCGTAGAGTAGCGGCAGCTCTGGGGCCGATGAGCGAATGGCGCGCACGACCGAAATGCCCCCGAGTCCGGAGTCGATAATTGCCATGCGGGCGGGTTGGTGTTGCGTTGCACTTGCCATTTGGCCCTAGTTTTAGCATGATGGTGCCTCGACGCAATGGAAAGGCTAGCGTGACCGCCGAACGTGCATTTTCCTCCCCCTGGACGTTATCCTCGCCGTATTGGATCGTGATCGCTGGTCATGAAGCCACGGGCCAGGGATGGCAGAAAGCCGCCAGTTCTGCGGGCTTGCACCCCCTTGCCGACGACGCAGAGATGTACGCCATCCAGACCGCGCCCGAATGGGTAAGTGAGTGGGAACGCGTGACCGCCGTACTTAATAGCATCGACGGCGCAGAACCGCTGCGCGCCGCCATTATCGCGGCCGATGTGGTGCCCAGCGCCAAAGAGATCCAATTCAACCTAAAACCGTTGCATGCCGTGCAGGAAGTGGTGGAGCATCTCTGGTTGCTCGACCATCTGAGCGAGGACCGCCTTGTTTGCTATCTGCAGCGCGTGGTCGACCGCCGGGGTAAACAGGTGGGCTTTGAAGCATTCGCCCGCATCGCGCAAGCCGATGGCGCGATTCTTGGCGGCGCTGCCATCATGCGCGCCAGCCACGCATTGAAGGTCGAATACCAGGTCGATCGGCGCATGCATAAGCTGGCCATCGACACTTTTGCTGCGGGCGATCTTGATGGATATATCTTCATCAACTTCCTCACCGGCTTCATCCATCGCCCCGAAGTATACCTCGAAGGCTTGAGCAAAGCGGTCGACCAGCACCACATCACCCCGCGCAACATCGCGCTGGATGTGCCGCTGACGGATTATGTGCGCGATCTGGCCAAACTGAAATCCATTGCGCAGTATTGTCATGCGCGCGGTTTCTCGCTGTCGCTGGATGATGTGATGAGCGCCGACGGGCTGCCCGCCTTGCTGGCCGAAATCCGCCCGGCCTTCGTGAAGCTCGATTTCAAACTCGCCGCCGCACTCACCGACCCGCGCCGTGCGGGTACGGTTCACGAGATCATCCGCATTGCCAAGGCAGCGGGAGCCAGTGTGCTGGCCGAAGGTGTCGAAAGCCAAGAGATCTATGACGCCTACACCGCAGCGGGCGTGGATATGTTCCAGGGTTACCATGTGGGCGCACCAGAAGTTTACGCTCCGCCCAAGCCTGCCAAAAAAGGCAAGTGATGCACGGCGCCCACGGTTTGGGCGTAATCGACCGGTTTTTCACTAAGTTCGCCTAAAATCCTATGCGATTGCTGGTGCAACAACCCCCCGTCTATGGTAGCGTCTGCCCGACCCTAAAAAGAACAAAACGCACTCATGCCCGCACGCTCAATTATCATTTCTGTACTCGGCTTGCTGATCGCCGTCGGCATCGCTTACTCCCTGTTTGGGCGAGTAAAATCCGAAGCCGCGCCATCGCAGATCATCGTCGCCACGGCCGATATCCCGGCGGGCGGCTTCGTGCGTTCCGACTACCATCTGGGCCTCGCCAACTGGCCCGTGACCAATATTACCGAGGCCATGCTGCCCTCGACCCATCATAAACCTGTCGATTACGAGGGCGCTGTCGCCCGCCGTGCCGTGAAAAAGGGTGAGCCCATCACCGTGGGCGAACTGGTGAAAAGCAATGAAGGCGGCTTCATGTCCGCCGTGCTCGAGCCCGGCAAACGCGCCGTATCGGTGGCGGTGGATGCGACCTCGGGCAACGCCGGCTTCATTTTCCCCGGCGACCGTGTGGATCTGATCCTGACGCACCAGATGAACGTGCCCGGTGGCGTCGAGCGCGCTTCGGAGACCTTTATTGAAGACGCGCGCGTGCTCGCGGTCGACCAGATGCTCGATAATCCTGATAATGTCGCCATGATCGCCAAGACCGTGACGTTGGAAGTAACGCCCAAGCAGGCGGAGCAAATTAACGTTGCCAAAGACCTCGGCAAGATCAGCCTTTCCTTACGCAGCCTGGCCAACCAGCCCGAACCCGCCGTGGTGGAAGACACCGGCCCGACTAATTTCGACGAAGTGCTGCAACAGGAAGTGATGCCGGTGACCATTCTGCCGCCCGCCAACCTGACGCGTGATACGGATGTCAGCAAAATCATTACTCCGCGCGACGCAGCGGGCTCGCGCATTCGCGTGCTGCGTGGCGGTGCCGCGCCGGAAGAGATCGAATTCAGCCCCGAAGGGGTGAAGAGTGGGGGTGGCCGTGATCAACCTCAATAAGCTTCGTCCGCTCTGCGCGGTCGCGCTGCTGTTCGCCGCAACGAATGCGGTCGCTGCGCAATCGGCATTCTATGATGCGCTCGGCGGTCAGGGCGAAGGCGAACTCGACGTTGAGATCAACAAAGGCTCGGCCGTGCGCTTACCCGCACCCGCTGCATCCGTCGCCGTGGCCGACCCCGCCATTGCCGACGTGCAGGTGATTTCCCCCCGCATGCTTTACGTGAATGGTCGCGGCATCGGCGAGACCAGCCTCATCGCGGTCGATGGTTCGGACAACATCATCTACGAGACCACCATCAACGTGACGCACAATCTAAGCCGCCTGAAACGCGCGGCCGAAGAGGTCTCGCCAAATAACGATGTGGTCGCCACTTCTACCGACAACGCGATCATCCTGAAAGGCAAAGTGGAATCGCCCGTCGCGGCCGAAAAAATTCAACGCCTCGCCAACAGCTTCCTGCGTGGCGACGGGCAGAGCGTCATTAACATGCTCGACACCAGCGCCACCGATCAGGTGATGCTGAAAGTGAAGATCGTGGAAGTGTCGCGCAACGAGCTCAAGCGCTTCGGCATCAACTGGGAAAGCGTCTTCAGCCCCGGCAACTTCGTGTTCGGTGTTGGCAATGGCCGTGATTTCATCGATGCAGGCGGCGGCTTCACCCGCGGCACCGATGGCGATAACAGCATCTTCATTGGCAATCGCACTGGCAGCCGCAACATCAACGCTGCCATCGATGCGCTGGAATCCGATGGCTTGCTCACCGTGCTGGCCGAGCCAAACCTTACCACGCGCTCTGGCATGACAGCCAACTTCCTCGCTGGTGGCGAATATCCCATTCCGGTGCTGGGCGAAGAAGATTCTGTCACCATCGAATACCGCCAGTTCGGTGTCAGCCTGCAATTCACCCCCGTGGTCATGAGCCCGGAGAAAATCTCGCTCACCGTGCTGCCGGAAGTAAGCTCGCTTGATCCCGCCAATGGCGTGCAAACGGGTGACTTCGTGATTCCCGCACTCAGCACGCGTCGCGCGTCGACCACGGTCGATCTTGGCACCGGCCAGACCTTCGCCATCGCCGGCCTGCTGCGCAGCGATCAAGGCAACAACATCGACAAATTCCCGATCCTCGGCGATATCCCGGTCATCGGCGCATTGTTCCGCTCCAGCGAATTCCAGAATCAGCAGACCGAACTCGTTATCCTCGTCACGCCCTACATCGTGCGCCCGGTCGATGATCCCAAGCAGCTCGCCACGCCGCTGGATGGCTTCAAGCCCGCCACCGATGGCGAACGCATTCTGCTCGGCAAACTGCATGGCGAATCGCCGAAGCTGACCAATTCCGAGAAACCCGATCCCGCCGCACCGGCCAGTGTCTTTGAAGGCATCGGTGGCCAGGCCGGGTTCCTCATTCGCTAACGGAGGGTAAGGATGCGCCATTTCATTATCATGGCTGCGCTGCTGGTTCTCAGTGCCTGCGCGTCGGATTTCGAACCCGTCGACAAGGTCGCTACGGTCGACCCGGATACCGGCTATGCCGTGCCGCCGCACCCGTGCCCCGACTGGAGCCAGAACGCCACCGTGAATTACGATAACAGCAATCACAGTAATTACGGCTGCGCGGTGAACAACAACATCGCCGTGCAACTGGCCGACCCGTGGGATCTTCATCAGGGCATCGGCAGCGACACCGGCAACACCGACATGAGCATCCGCACCATCGAGCTCTACCGTTCGGGTGACATCCCCGCGCCGTTGCAACCCATGCAAGGGGAAGGGCTGTCCTCGCAATGACCCAAAGCCTGAGCAACACGCATCTGCTAGCCTATATCAGCGATGGTGAAAGCGCCGCATCCGTGCGCGCGCTGATGAGTCGCCAGAACGTGCATGATTTTGCGGTCGAGCCGGGCACTGCTGCCGAAGCCGCCGAATATTTAAAGACCCATCCGAGCCCAAAAACGCTCATCGTCGAAATTCCCAACGCCGATAACGCGGCCAAAATGCTCGACGCGCTGGCCGATGTAGTGAACCCCGCCACGCGTGTCATCGTCACCGGCAAGGTCGACACGTTCAGCTTCTATCACTGGCTAATGGGTCTGGGCATCCACGATTACCTGCTGCAGCCGTTCAACGAGCAGCAACTCGCCAGCTCGCTGATGAAAGGCTCGGCCGCTGCCGCCGCCGCTGCTAGTAACGAGAAAGCTGCCAAGCCTGCCACCACCATCGCGCTGATCGGTGCGCGCGGCGGCGTCGGCGCCACCACGCTGGCCACGGCCATCGCTAGCCTCATGGCGAACGAGAACACCATCCCCACCGCACTGATCGATCTGGATGTGCAGTTCGGCTCTGTGGCTTTGGGCCTTGATCTGGAACCCAGCCGCGGCCTGCGTGACGCGCTGGAAAAACCCGACCGCATCGACACGTTGTTCCTCGAGCGCGTGATGATGAAACTCGGCAATAACCTCTCCATCCTCAGCGCCGAAGAACCATTGGCCGAACAGCTGACGCCGCATGCGCAAGCAGGCGAGCTACTGTTCTCTGCCCTGCGTGAAAAATTCGGGATGCTGGTGGTCGATGTGCCGCGAC
>JBEIOT010000143.1:0-5450 GCA_040377415.1 Azospirillum sp.
CGCGCGTGCGGCCCAAATTGAAAGCATAATTTCTTCACCCACAATAATGTCCCGAGGCTCAGTATAGTATGCAACGTATCGCAGTGATCGGTGCCGGCATCGCCGGACTTAGCCTGACAAAAAGCCTTGCGCCACACGCACAGGTCACGGTGTTCGAAAAAGCACGCGGTGTCGGCGGACGCATGTCCGCACGCTATGCCGAGCCGTATGCTTTCGATCACGGCGCGCAGTATTTCACGGCTCGCACGCCAGAATTTCAGCGTTTCCTTGCACCTCTGATCGATCAGGGAACCGTGTCTGCGTGGGAACCTGCCGTGGTGGCATTGGCACCGGGCACGCCACCACGCCCCATCGCGTGGACCGAGCCACATTACGTGGCCTGCCCAAACATGAACGGTCTATGCAAAACATTGGCCGCGGGCCTTGATGTGCGCGTAGGTACAGAGATCGCGCCCCTGCGCACGCGAAATGCCAGCGGCTGGACACTTTTCGACATAGCCGGTCAAGCACTGGGCACGTTCGATCGGGTCGTCAGCACAGCACCTTACCCGCAAACGGCGCGGCTCTTAGCGGATGTACTGCCACCGGATTCGCCTTTGCCTGAGCGCACGTTATTGCCGTGCTTTGCACTGATGCTGGGACTTTCGCAGCCCTGGCAGCAGCCGTGGCATGCGGCGATGGTTTCGCACAGCCCCATCGCCTGGCTCGCCCTTAACAGTAGTAAGCCAGGACGCAACAATACCTTGCCTTCGTTGGTCGTGCATGCGGCCCATGACTGGTCCATCGCTCAACTGGAAGCGGAGCCCGCAGCAGTGGAAGCCACGCTGATGGAGGCATTAGTATCGTTGGGAATCTCTACGGATGCAATCGTCTATCGATCACTCCATCGCTGGCGTTATGCGCTGGCCGAATCCGCTTATTCCATGGGCCCGTATTATAACGCATCGCTGGGTCTTGCCGCTGCAGGAGATTGGACTGGCGCCGCCCGCGTGGAAGATGCATGGGCCCAGGCAGCGGCGCTTGCCGAGCTGCTAGTGCGTGATACTCGCTAGCCAACCTTTACCACCGCAGCAGCATTCTGCCCAACGCCACCCCGATGAGCGCTACGACGAGCATGGGTAGGTAATGCCACTGGATCAGGTGGGGCATGTAATCGGTCGCTTCTTTAATTAGCAAGGCGAGTGCGCCAAGGCTGAAGGATTCCAGCAGTGCGGTGGCGCCTGCAAAGCCCGGACGTGTGCTGGCGAGTCTGCGCATCGTCACCAACAGGTACGCACCGGGCAACAGTGCATAGAGGCTGATGCAGCTTAGGCATTCAGGGCCATGACCGCTCGGTACGACATCGGAGGGGTTAACTAAAAGCTCTGCAGCCAGCACTCCCCCGAATGCTAGAAGCAGCACGACGGGCAGCCAGAGGAGTTTGTTATATTGATGGTGGTCGGGGAACGCGGCCAGCGTGGCGCTTAGCGCGGCGCTCATCACCAGCGCAACTAGCAACAGGATCTCGATCACGAAAAGTGGGTTGGATGCGGCGGTCGCCAGATCGGGGCGCACCCCCGAGCATGCGATCAGCACGGCCGCATAGAGCGCGAAGGCCGCCATGCTGCGTATGCACAAGTTGCGCAGGCGCACCGGCGGTTGCGGCGTGGCCGTGGCGGCAAGGCTGGCGATCAACTGGTCGGTCTTATCGTTCATGGGCGAGTGTTTTCCTTAGTATTTTATAGGCACGGTGGGCCGCCACTTTCACGGCGGATTCGGTCATGTTCATCGCGGCGGCGACTTCCTTCGCGGTTTGCCCCTGGCCATGCAGCCGTTGCAAAATGGCTGGCTGCTTGCCGGGCAGCGCGTCGATGGCCCCCTTAATGGATTCGTAGGTAAAGGCGGATTCGGTTACATCCGTTGTGGCGACATCCAGCGCTTCGTCGAGTTCCAGTGCATGCGTCAGGCGATCGCTGTAGTGACTGCGCAGGTAGTCGTTCAGACGGAACCGCGCGATGGCGTACATCCATGGTTTGTAAGGGCGCAGGCCGTCGTAGGTGTGGCGCGCTTTGTGAATGGAGAGCAGGATCTCTTGCAGCACGTCTTCCGCTTCACTGGGCTGGTTAATGCGTTTGGCCAGGAAGGGCCGCAGCAGCCGTGCAGTGGCATCGAGCAGCCGCGCATAGGCCTGCTGGTCGCCCCGCTGCGCGGCTTGCATAAGATCTTCCATCGATGTGGGCGCGAGCGTCATTGCACGCATGCATAGCATTTTTGTGGCAGAAGAAAAGCCGCTAGGCAGGCGCACCAAGGTAACGCCGCGCCAGCCACGCATCGAGCGAGGCCTTGCCCGCGCCGGCAATGGCCAGCCAGAAGAACAGTGCGAAATACATCGACTCTTCAAAACCAACCAAGGTCTCGAAGGAATCGATATCGCCCGCTTTGGCCGCGAGGATGGCGACCACCATGGTCACGGCCAGCGCCCCACCGGCGATGCGGGTGAACAGGCCGAGCATCAGCAGCACCCCACCGAAGCATTCCACGCCGGAGACGAACGGCGTCATGAGTTCGGGGTATGGGATGCCCCAGCCACGAAAATTCTCGATCATCGCGTCGAGGTTGTTCAGCTTGTACCAGCCGGCCCACATGAACACGTAGCCGGTAACAATGCGGGCGACGAGCGGGCCCACCCATAAGAAGTAGTCGGCGATGCGCTCAGGCAAACCGATGAGTAGGCGAACAATGCACTGCATAACAATCCTTTCAATGGCTTATCCGTGAGTTCGTGGCGCAGCCGGATAAGGTTACACGCCACGCATGCAAAAAAGATTGTAACCAGAGTCGGTCACTCTCTCGAATAGTCGGGTGCCGAGTTGATTCGGCGTAACCAATGTAACGGAGACTACCATGACCACGACCAAACATTTCGCTGCTGCCGCGCTGGCAGGCCTTCTCACCGCCGGCCTGATGATCCCTGCATCGGCCAGTGCAGAAACCACCCCGGCTGAAAAAATGGCTAATGACCATGTCGCCGAAAAGCATGCCTGCAAAGGCCAGAACTCGTGCAAAGGCAAAGGCGGATGCAAGAGCGCCGACAACGCCTGCAAAGGCCACAACGCCTGCAAAGGCAAAGGCAGCTGCGCCACCGACGGCAGCAAAACCAAGTAAGTGTGTGGGCGGGGGTGTTCGCATCCCCGCCTTCCCTGCAATATGGCACACACCATCCCGCATCTTGGTTTCGGACTGGGCCTTCGCCCGGTGCATTACCCGTACATCTTCGAGCACGCGCCGAAGGTGGACTGGTTCGAGATCATTTCCGAGAATTTCATGGATACCGATGGGCGGCCAAAGCGCAATCTCGCGCGCATCCGTGAGATGTATCCGGTGGTGATGCACGGCGTGGCGCTTTCCATCGGCACGGTGGATCCGATCAATTCCGAGTACCTTACCAAACTCAAAACACTCATCGATTTTGTGCAGCCTGCCTGGGTTACCGACCATCTCTGCTGGACGGGCATAGCGCACCGTAACACGCATGACCTGCTGCCGGTGCCCTACACCGACGAAGCGCTTAAGCATATTGTCGCTCGTATCGGTCAGGTGCAGGAGTTCCTTGGCCGCCCGATCGCGCTGGAGAATCCATCGACCTATCTGGAATTTAACAGTTCGCACATTCCCGAGGCAGAATTCATCGCCGCCATGGCGCGCGAATCGGGGTGCAACCTGCTGCTCGACGTGAACAATGTGTATGTCACCTGCTACAACCATGGCCTCGATCCGAAAGCATACATCGATGCGTTGCCGCTAGAGCAGGTGGTGCAGGTGCATCTCTCAGGCCATAGCAACCATGGTAGCCACATCATCGACACGCATGACGGGCCGGTGATCGACGATGTCTGGTCGCTTTACCGCTACGCCACCGCAAAAGCCGGCCGCACCTTCAACACGATGGTGGAATGGGATGACAAGATCCCCGACTTTCCGGTGCTGATGGCCGAGCTAGACAAGGCGCGCCATGCAGCAAGCACCGCGCAGGACTATTCCCCCCTGCCCGACCTTGCGCAGCCGCAGCTGCCGTTCATCGGCAACCGCGCGCCAAGTCTGGAAGCTTCGCAACAGCGCATGCAGCAGGCGCTCCTCGCTGGCGATGCATCGGAGGCGAACGCATGGGTGCGTGCTAAGCTCAGCCTTGCACCACAGGAGCAACTTGCCGTGTATGTGAACGGCTACCGCTACCGGCTGTATGATGCGACGGCGGAAGACTATCCTGCGTTGAAGGCTTACCTCGGTGAAGCTGCATTCGAGCAACTGATCGATGGGTTCATCGAAGCCAATCCTTCGGCGCATTTCAACATCGCCCGCTACACGGCACGGCTACCCGATCATGTGCGCACTACGCTGGATGATTCGTTCGCGCAGGAACTGTCGCTGTTAGAAAGCACCATTGCGCAATTGGCAGACCTGCCGGAAACCGCAGCGCTGAATGCCAGCCAATTGGAAGGCCTTACGCCGCAAGCATGGATGGCCACTACCCTTCACCCCCGCGCGGCGATGAAACTCATGCGCTTCAGCCATGCGGTGAACGACTACTACCTCGCCTTCAGCAACGGTGAATCCCTCGGCAAGCCTTCACGGGATGCGACCTATCTCGCCGTCTTGCGGCATGAAGATATTGTGTGGCGTATGCCGTTGGGGCCTGAGGAATTCGCGTTACTCGAAGCCTTGTTCAGCGGTCGGTCCATCGAGCAGGCGCTCGCGATCGTTCCGCCTGAAACCAATGCCGACGAACTGATGGCCAACATTTCTAGCTGGTTCTCCCGCTGGATGCGTAACGGTCTTTTGGCTGCTTAAAGAATTATCCGTTTGATAAATAAAGAATGGCGCCAGTTTTCTGGATCGCGCCGAAATGCACCGCTTCAGGTTGTGTTCAGGTTCGCATCGTAGGGTGCTCCTATCAATCAGGAGTTATCCATGCTGCATGTTCCCGTTACCGTTGATTCGCTGCGCGCTGGCCAGCTGACCTTCCAGGATACCGCGATCCGCCGCCTCTCGTCGTTGCGGCCTGGGATGATCAGCATCACCGGCCATGCGGGTCAGGAGCGTCGCGAGGTGGAAGCCTTCATCGAAGGCATCTACGCCAAAAGCTATGGTGCGTTGATCGGCGAGCATTACCCCATGCTGGTGAGCGTACGCGATCATGAAGGACGCATTCTTGCCGCGCTGGGTTTCCGTTCCGCCGCGAAGCACCCGCTGTTCCTCGAACAATACATGGATGTGCCGGTCGAACAGGGAGTGTCGGGCGCATTCGGCTGCGCGGTGGCGCGCGAACGCATCGTCGAGATCGCCGTCTGGCCGGCGTTGGCCGCGCCGTGGCTGGGCCCCAACGAACGCCAGCGCAGCACGCTGCCGGCGCTATCCAGCGACTGCGTCGAGGATGCACCGGTAGCCTCGCGGCTGCGCATCCTCGGCATCGA
>JBEIOT010000176.1:0-4078 GCA_040377415.1 Azospirillum sp.
CTACGCGATCAATGCCGTCGGTGGCTTGGATAACAATTATGACTTCGTGTACACGCCCGGCACGCTGACCATTACCAAAGCATTCCTGACGGCAACGGCGAGCAACCAACTGCGCTCGATGAGCGAGGCGAACCCGGCGTTCGTCGTGAATTACAGCGGCTTCGTGAATGGCGAGAATGCGAGCGTGATCGATACGCTGGCCACGGCGACCACCACCGCGACCGCAGGCAGCCCGGCGGGCAATTACGTGATCACCCCGGGTGGGGCGAGCGACAACAACTACGACTTTGCATACGCACCCGGCGTGCTGCTGATCTACGAAGGCGACCAGCCTGCGGGCAATACGGATATCCCGGCGCGCACCGAGCCGCAGCAGGGCCGCACCAACCCGGCACAGAATTTTGATCGCGTGGTCGATCGCCAGCCCATTCGTGCGGGTAGCAACGGTGATATCGTGATCATCGTGGATGCCGAGTTTGATCCGCGCAGCGGCTCGGCATTCCTCATCGGCATGACGCAGGAACTGCTGCAGAGCTATGGTGAGCAGAGCACCTACACCCGCCTGATGCCGACCGTGCAGTATCTGGAGACGCTGCACCCGCGCGTGAAACGCAAGGTGATGCGTTCCGCGCCGGTGAGCGTTTACCAGCCCGCGCGCACCCGCGAAATCTAGCGGTTTTTCCACAGATTGCCGAATGGCTTAACCCGCGCAGCTTGACCGCAGAGGCCCTAATGCTTTAACTGGCGGCAGGAAAACAAGGGGGTTCACGACCGTGCGACCACTACGCCTTGCTGCTACGGCTGGCCTGGTGACGGCAGCGCTGCTTGCGCTGACGCCGATGCTTGCTGGCGCGCAGGTCGTACCCGGTGCGGCTGATGGTAGCCGCATTCGCCCAGAAGAGCGCCTGCTGGCGACCCCGCCGCGAACCAGCATTCCTATTATCAATCCCGATGCTGGTGGCCCGCCAGTGACTGCGCCGGAAGGCGCTGAAGATGTGCGCCTGACGCTCAACAGGGTGAGCCTCACGGGCAATCATAGTGTTAGCGAAGCGGAGCTTAAGCCGCTTTACGCCCAATATCTGGGTAAAGAAGTGACGCTCAAGCGCGTGTACCAGATCGCCGCGCGCATTACGCGGCATTACCGCGAGGCAGGCTACCTGCTGTCGTATGCATATGTGCCCGATCAAGAAGTGACGGACGGCTCGGTGACCATCGCCATCGCGGAAGGCTATATCGGCGATGTGAAGATCGAGGGCGAGGACCGCAATGCGCGTATCACCAGCAAATATGTCGAGCGGCTGAAGGCAGAGCGCCCCATTACGGATAAGACACTGGAATCGGTGCTTTTACGGTTGAACGACCTGCCGGGGACCAATTACCGCGCCGTGCTGCTGCGCGACCCCGGAGCATTGCCGGGGCAGGCGACCCTGAGCTTGGTACCTAGTGCAGAAAAAGCACGGGCAAGTGTCGGCTTCGATAATTTTGGTTCGCGCTTTTTGGGACCCAACGAGCTGTCGGCGACCTACTCCGATAGCCTGTTTCCCCTGCAGCAAACCACCTTCGTGGCTTTGACCAGTGTGCCGACGGATGAACTCAACTATGGGTCGATTGGCCACTCCATCGTGGTAGCTCCGGATGTGACCCTGGATGGGAGTGCTTCACTGACCAAATCCTACCCCGGTTACACCTTAGAACCGCTCGATATCGACAGCACCGCGCGCACCTTCGGAGTCGGCATTAACTATCAGGCAATTCGGCAACGTAACGAAAATTTACTGCTGAAGGCGAAGGTCGAGTTCACCGATGTCGATAGCGACTTGTTCGGCAACACAGCTTTGACGCGAGACAAGATCAGGGTTGCGCGAGTCATTGCATCCTTCGACAACTCTGACGTGTGGGGTGGATCGAACCTCATCAACCTCACCATAAGTCAGGGTTTAGACGCATTTGGAGCCTCGCAACCAGGCGATCCGAACCCTTCGCGCGGTGAAGCGACGCCAGATTTTACGAAGGCGGAATTATCCATATCCCGCCTACAGTCTTTGACCGATAACTGGTCGCTGCTGGCACAGGCTTCGGGGCAGTGGGCATCGGGTCCGCTCCATGCCTCGGAAGAGTTCGGCGTGGGTGGCCAAAACTACGGAAGAGCTTATGATACCTCAGAAATCGTCGGGGACGAGGGTGCCTCGGGTATGATCGAGGTGCGCTACACCGGCTGGCGCACCCTCCAACCCATCAATTTCGAACCCTTCGTGTTTTATGATATCGGTATCGTAACGAACCAGGATGTGGCTGGGCAAATCGAACATGAGTCGCTATCGTCGGCAGGGGCTGGAATGCGTTTTGCGACCACTTCCGGGCAGTCGGGCATGGTGGGGTTGGCCTACCCCCTGACCCGCGAAGTTAGCACCCCGATCTGGGGTCAGGGATCGACCGCACCGCGCATCATGGCGCAGCTGTCGCACAGCTTCTAAAAACGCTAAATCCAGTCTAAAATTCTAGGCATATTTTACCGCTGCAACCCCGCAGCCCGCCTCGTTTTTTTCCTGAATCCATCTTTAGAAAATGTTAAGATGTTCACAGGTACGATGGGAACTGTGAAGCAGCGAATTTTGACACGTAGTCGAAGAGCCGTTGCACTCCTCGCTTTGATGGCGATGGCGGTGGTCGTTCCCGCGCGCGTATACGCGAACCCCGAGGGCGGTATCGTTTCGGCCGGCCAAGCCACCATCACCGTTCGCCCTGCCATCGTCGATGTGCACCAGCAATCGGACAAAGCCGTCATCGACTGGCGCAGTTTCGACATCGACAACGGCGAGACCACGCAATTCCACCAGCCTAGCGCAAACGCCATTGCGCTGAACCGCGTGCACAGTTCGCAAGCCAGCGTGATCAACGGTGCGCTGAAGGCAAATGGCAACGTGATCGTGGTGAACCAGAACGGCGTGCTGTTCGGTCGCAATGCGACGGTGGATGTGAACGGCCTCGTCGCGACGACGGCGGACATCGATAACGATAAATTTATGAATCAGTCGAAATTGCATTTCGACAAACCGGGCAATCCGAATGCCCGGATCGTGAACCAGGGTCAGATCACCGCGAAGGAATCGGGACTGGTCGGCTTCGTAGCGCCGAGTGTCGAGAACGATGGCGTGATCGCGGCGCGTCTTGGTCGGGTGCATCTGGCATCGGGCGACAAGGCGACGGTCGACTTCTACGGCGACGGTCTGATGGAAGTTGCCGTGAGCGACGACGTGCGTCAGCAGTTGGTGAAGAACACGGGCAACATCTCGGCCGATGGGGGCACGGTTGCCCTGACCGCTGCCGCCGGTAACCGGATCCTTGCCAGTGCCATCGAAGTGGGTGGCAGCGTGAGCACCCAAACGGTCGGTCTGCGCAATGGCCGGATCGTGATCGCAGGACTGACCACGAAGAACCATGGGGTGGCCGGGACGGTGAATGTCTCGGGCAACCTGAACGTGGCCGGCAACGGTGCCGGCCAAAAAGGTGGCAGCATCGCGGTGACCGGTGACAAGATCCGCATCGCCAGCACGGCGAAGCTGAACGCGTCGGGTCACGCGGGCGGCGGTGACATCAAGATCGGTGGTGACTACCAGGGTAAAGGCGCGACCCATACCGCCAGCCAGCTGATCGTGGAGCGTGGTTCAAGCATCCTCAACGACGCATTATATACTGGTAACGGTGGGCGCACCATTTTGTGGAGCGATGGCGCGACGGATTTTGCTGGTAGCATCAGCAACCGTGGCGGCGCTTTCGGTGGCAATGGTGGCTTCGTGGAAGTGTCGGGAAAACAACTGCTTGGCTACCGTGGCGCGGTGGATACGCGGGCACCGCTCGGCAGCATCGGCACCCTGCTGCTTGACCCGGCGAACCTGACCATCAGCAACCTGGCCGATAGCGACGTGACCGCCGGTACGCCGTTCGACTCGACGGGTGCGGCGACCTCGAACCTGAACGTGGGTACGCTGGTAGGTGCGCTGGGTAGCAGCAACGTGATCATCAGCACCGCTGGTGGTACGGGTGGCCAGGGCGATATCACCTTCGTCGATGCCGTGGC
>JBEIOT010000186.1:0-3736 GCA_040377415.1 Azospirillum sp.
CGTCCTGGTCGCCGCCCCACCCTGCCGCGCCTTTGCCTTCCAGCACGCCGATCACTTCGAATGGCACGTTCTTCACGAGAATATATTCACCGATGGGATCTTCGCCATTGGGGAACAGGTTCTTCACCGTGGTCTGGCCGAGGACAGCGACGGGGGCATAGGAGCGCACATCACGGTCGGTGAAGAAACTGCCGCGCTCAGCAGGCCAGTCGCGCACATACGGCATGGCAGCGCCCACGCCCTGCACCGGCGTCTGCACATCGATATTCCCATAACGCACCATGTAGGAGCCGCTGCGCTCGGGCACCACGGCGCTGACATGATCCAGTTCCGAAAGTGCTTCCGTATCGGCATAGGAGAGCGTGGTAATGTTGCCATCGCCGCGCACACCCGGTGCGCCTGGGCGAACGGAAAGCAGGTTGGTGCCCATGGCGGTGATCTGGTCGAGCACCTGCTGTTTACTGCCACCACCCACCGCTAACATGGTGACCACCGACGCCACGCCGATGATGATGCCGAGCAAGGTCAGTGCGGTGCGGAACTTGTTGGCCTTCAGCGAGCGCGCCGCCATTTTCGCCGCTTCAGTAATTTCTGGCATCAGGCTGGCATGGCCGCGAATGGGCGGCGGTGGCAGCGGATGTTCGCTATGGCGTACTTCGCCCGTTACCTCGACGATGCGGCCATCGAAGATATGCAGCACGCGGCTGGCATGGGCGGCGACACTGGAATCGTGCGTGATGAGAATGATGGTGCGGCCTTCGCTATTGAGCTGCTTGAGTAGCGCCATGACGTCTTCACTGGATTTGCTGTCGAGCGCGCCGGTAGGTTCATCGGCGAGGATAATGGGCGGATCGTTCATCAGCGCGCGTGCAATGGCCACGCGTTGCTGCTGGCCGCCGGAAAGTTCCGATGGGCGATGTTGGCCACGATCGGCCAGGCCCAATTGCGCAAGCAGGTGGCGCGCACGCTCGTTACGGGTGGCCTTGGGAAGCGCCGCGTAGATGCCGGGGATCTCCACGTTCTCTTCCGCCGTAGCGGTGGCCAGAAGGTTATAGCGCTGGAATACGAAGCCGAACGTGTCGCGGCGCAGTGCGGCCAGCTCATCGCTATCGAGGCTGCTGACGTCGCGACCACGGATGAAGTAGCTGCCACTGCTGGCGCGATCCAGGCAGCCGAGGATGTTCATCAATGTGGATTTGCCCGAGCCCGATTGACCCATAATGGCGACGAACTCGCCCGGCCAGATGTCTAGCGTCGCATCGTCCAACGCGCGTAATTCATTCTCGCCCGTGTGGTAAACGCGGCTGAGATTGTTGGCCGTGAGCAACGGTTCCATGGCTTATATCCGCGGTCCGCGACGAGGCGCGGCAGCGGCGCCGTTGGCATCCACCGTCGCGATGGCGACCTTGTCGGCCTCGGTCAGCCCGTCCAGCACCTGCGCCTGCGTACGGCTCATCAGGCCAATGCGCACTGGCTTGGTCGTGACGCCGTTGCCTTGCTTCACCATCACTTCATACATCTCGCCTTCACCACCGGCGGTCGGCAATTTCTTACCCAACGCACGCGTGGGAATGCTCAGCGCATCGGTCGCGCTGCCAAGCTGGAAGAACATTTGCGTGCTCATGCCGGTCATCAGCGCGTGATCGTCGTTCTGCACATCGACCAGCGCGTTATACAGCACCACATCAAGCACGGTGGCATCCGGCGAGGGCAATAATTGGCGCAAGGTGCTGTCCCACCGGCGCTCGGACCCAAGGATGGTGAAATAAACGGGCATGCCTTCTTTCAGGCGTGGCACATCGGCCTCGGCCACTTGCGCGCGGACCGTCATGGTATCAAGGTCAGCGACCTGCACAATGACGGGTGACAGCTGGTTGGCGTTCAGGGTCTGGCCTTCTTTGGAGGTCTGCGTCACCACCGTGCCGTCGATGGGCGCATAGATCTTCGTGAATCCAAGATTGGCGCGGTCGCCGCGCAGGGTCGAATCCGCTTCTTCGATCTGGGCCTTGAATGAATTGGTGCGCGCTTGCGCTGCCTTCAATTCCTTAAGGCTATCTTGCAGCACTTCTTTACTGACCGCATCGGCCTTGGCTAACTTGCTGTTGCGATTATAAACGCTTTGCGCGAACTCGACATTCGCTTGCTGTTCGGCCAGTTGCGCGCGAAGGGTTTTCAGTCGCGCTTCGTCGGCTTCTACTTTGGCATTATAGATCTGCGGATCGATCTCGGCGATTAGGTCACCTTTTTTTACCAGGTCACCGATCTCCACATGCAACTTCTTCAACTGGCCAGAGACCTGCGCACCGACATCGACGAATTCTTTGGGCTCAAGTTTACCTTGGGCCGTCACTGTCTCTTCGATGCTGACGCGGCTCACGGGAAGATATTCGTATTGGGTGGTGCCGTCACCGCCGCTGGACCATGGGGACCAG
Source organism: Azospirillum sp. (assembly GCA_040377415.1). Classification (GTDB taxonomy): domain Bacteria; phylum Pseudomonadota; class Alphaproteobacteria; order Rickettsiales; family UBA3002; genus QFOX01. The sequence continues at coordinate 2,433 of JBEIOT010000186.1, forward strand.
ACCAGCAGGAGAACAGCCAACCCAATGACCGCATACGCAGTGCGTCGGCCTTTCGGCGATGATGGGAGAATTCGGCGCATGTTGTTTATACGTACGATCGGCTCAACTCCCTGCGTTGTCTGTGATGACAGGATTGCAACGGCACAACCTACTGGATAAACTAATAAATAGGATATACGCCGCATCCTGCAAAAGCAGGCATCGAACGCTATTTACCCACAGGCGCGGCAACGCCCAGGCAATGGAACACAGCTTTCAGCAAGTTCTTGCCCATCGGCTCCAGGCTGTTCTTGATGCGCGCCGTTGCCATGGCGCCGGTCATCAGCGCATCCACCTCGCGTGCCATGCTTTTCACATCGGTGTTCTTGGGCATGCTGCCATCGGCCGCTGCATCGCGGATGGCATTTTCAAAGTAGCGCAGATGCGCCTCAAAAATGGCTTCGATGCGTTCGCGCACGTTCTCGTCCTGCGTCGCAAGTTCGGAACCGATGGTGCAGAACGGGCAACCCACCACGTAGCCGAGCTCTTTCGTTTTTTCCTGCTGTTCCTGGTACATCACCTCGTGGAAGCGCGTGAAGCGCTGCAATGCTGGGCGAGTGGGCGAGAAAATTTCATCCAGTTCGAGTTTGTAGCTTTCCCACGCGGTCTCGCAGACAACGGTCGCCAGTTCGGCCTTGGAAGCAAAGAAATGGTAGAAGCTGCCCTTCTGGGCCCCCGCCGCCTTGCAGATATCCTCAACGCTGACCGAACTGTACCCTTTGGTCCACATCAGTTCGCTCATGGCCTCGACGAGCCGCTGACGCGTGCCAGCAGCCGCGGTGTTGTTACTATTCTGACGCAATATGTGTCTCTTTGTGCGTGTGCGAAATAATTTTTATAATGATACTTGACCGTTCAGTAAAGACAAGCCACATTCGCACCAACGATAAAAAATTCTTCTATGTTTGGGTGGATGCTCCGATGGGGTACATGTCCAGCACCGAACAATGGGCGAAAAAACAGGGCAAGACTTTAAAAGATATTTGGCAAGATCCAAAGCGTGAAGTTTACCATTTCATTGGGAAAGACATCACGCGCTTCCACACGATCTTTTGGCCGGCCTTCTTAAAGGCCGCAGACTTTAGATCTCCGGATCAAGTTTTTGTTCACGGTCACTTGATGGTGAACGGCGAAAAAATGTCGAAATCTAAAGGGACATTTATTGCGGCCCGCACGTACTTGAATCATTTAAATCCCGAGTACTTGCGCTATTACTACTCGACCAAACTGAGCAGTTCGGTGGACGATATTGATTTGAATTTAGA
>JBEIOT010000223.1:0-2667 GCA_040377415.1 Azospirillum sp.
CCTGGCGCTGGAGCCCGCCTTGGGCGACCAACCGGCGCTGATGAAAGCGTTGCGCGAGCAAAAAGCAAAAGCCGCGCTGGCCATTGCACTGGCCGATATTTCTGTGGCGTTCAACTTGGAGCAAGTAACGGATGCGTTATCCGAACTGGCGGAACGCGGCGTGAAGCTGGCACTGCGCCAGCTTTTGGTGGCGGCCATGGCGCGCGGTGAATTTGCGCCTGCTGATAAAGAGAACCCCGAGCAGGCCAGCGGCATCATCGTGCTGGGTATGGGCAAATTAGGTGGGCGCGAGCTCAACTATTCATCGGACATCGATCTCATTGTATTGTTCGATAAAGAGACACTGCCCTACAGCGGCGCGCGCAATGCGCAGCATTTCATGAACAAGCTGGCGGGCGACCTCGTCACCATTCTGCAAGAGCGCACTAGCGATGGGTATGTATTCCGCACCGACCTGCGTTTGCGGCCGGACCCCATGTCGACCCCCCTCGCCGTGAACACCGCAGCGGCATTGGCGTATTATGAAACGGTGGGCCAGAACTGGGAACGCGCAGCGATGATCAAGGCACGGCCCATCGCAGGCGACATTAAAGCGGGTGACGCGTTCCTGCGCGAGTTGATACCGTATGTCTGGCGCAAGACTCTCGATTTCGCGACCATCGCCGACATTCACTCCATCAAACGCCAGATGAACGTGGGTGCGGGCGCTATCGCCCTACCCGGCCATAATATCAAAACGGGCATTGGCGGCATTCGCGAGATCGAATTCTATGCCGCCACCCAGCAGTTGGTATGGGGCGGGCGCATTCCTGAATTGCGCGTGCGCGCGACGATGGATGCGATGGATGCGCTGACGGAATATGATCTGGTCGCGCCGGAAGTGCGTGATGCGTTGCGCCCGCATTACCGTTACCTGCGCACACTAGAGCACCGGCTACAAATGGTCGAGGACGCGCAGACCCACAGCCTGCCGACCGACGATGCGCACATGGAATCGACGGCTATTTTTATGGGTTTTGATAGCCAACAGGCATTCCAGCGCACCACCATCGAAACCTTGTCAGACGTTCACCGCGTGTATACCGATTCGATGGGCGATTCGGCACCGTTGGCGGTGGATGGCAATCTGGTGTTCACCGGCGTAGAGGCCGACCCCGGCACGCTCGAGACACTGGCGCGTATGGGTTATGTGGAAACGCAGCGCGTGTCGGACATTATCCAAGGCTGGCACCGCGGCCATCGCCGTTCCACTCGCTCCAAGCGCTCGCGTCAGGTGCTCACCGAATTGGTGCCTGCCCTGCTCACGGCGCTCGGCAAAACGGCGAACCCGGATTCGGCATTCTTCCATTTCGATGATTTCATCGACCGCATTCCCTCCGGCGCGCAGATCTTCTCGCTGCTTGTGTCGCGCCCCGAATTGCTGAGCTTACTGGCCGATATTCTGGGCTCTGCGCCCGCTCTGGGTGATACACTTTCCAACGACCCCTCGTTACTGGATGCAGTACTGGAGCCCGATTTCGTTGCGCAGTTGCCGACGCGTGAGGATCTGGAGAACCTGCTGACCGAGCGCCTGCGCTACGCGCACGAGTACGAGCAGAAAATGGGTTATTTGCGCCTGTTCAATAACGAGAAGCGCTTCCAGGCGGGCGTGCATCTCATCAAAGGCCTCGCCACGCCCAAGCATGTCGGCACGTTCCTATCGGACTTAGCCGAAGTTATTTTGCAGGCGGCGATGCAGGAAGTATGGGCCGAATATGCACGCGGCAGCGGCGCGCTTTCCAACATTCCGTTCGTCATCCTTGGATTGGGCAAGCTGGGTGCGCGGGCGATGACATTCGGGTCCGACCTCGACATTGTGTTCCTGTACGAAGATTCCGATGCCGCGACCGAATCGCGCATTCACCTCAACCGCCTTTCGCAGCGCCTCATCTCCGCCCTCACGCTGTTGACGCGGGAGGGCCGCTTGTTCGAGGTGGACACGCGTCTGCGCCCCGGCGGGCAAGACGGGCCGCTGGCCACGTCGCTGGCAGCGTTCGATCAGTATTTCGAGAAATCGGCTTGGACCTATGAATTCATGGCGCTGACGCGTGGGCGCGTGGTCGCCGCGAATAACCCCGCTTTTGCTGAACGCGTCGCCGATACGGTGAAGCTTCACGTGCTAAAAGCCCGCGATGCCGAGCAGTTACGCACTGACGTGACGGACATGCGCGAGCGCATCGCTAAGGAATTCCCCACCAGCAACCCGTGGGCGTTAAAGCATGTGCGCGGCGGCATGGTGGATGTGGATTTCATCGCGCAGTACCTAACGCTGAAATATGGGCATGAACATCCGCAAATGTGGCAACGTAGCTCGCGCCGCGTGTTCGAATATGCCGCCAAACAAGGCATCCTCGACCTGCAGACCGCCAGCCTGCTGGTAGATGCGAAGAAGTTCCTTTCGGACCTGATGAGCCTGCTGCGCTTGTCCGCGCCCGGCGGCTTAATTACGGACGATGCACCCGCCGGATTGAAGCGTTTGCTGGTCGATGGTATGCGCATGGGTGACTTTGATTCACTTAAAAGCCGCGTCTGCAGCCTTGAACAAGCGGTGATGCAGGCCTATGAACAGATGAAAGCCAATCAGTTCTAGGAGTTCTCGCCATGACCACGCTCACCGAAGGCAACGCC
>JBEIOT010000053.1:0-10132 GCA_040377415.1 Azospirillum sp.
CACTGATGGCAGAAGGGCTGGTCTCATTGCTGGTCAGGCTTTGCTGCTTCTGCTCGTTGCCGCCTTTGGCATCGGCATCGCTCAACAGCTTAGCGAAGCGGTCATTGCCCTCTTTCGGCGCATCATTCGTATTCGTCGATTGGCTCGACGGTGCGGCGGTGAGTTGGGCGATCAGGTTCATTTGCATGCAAAGCCTCACGAAATTTCGTTGAGTTACTTTGCAAGCACCGTGCCAAACTTCAGAATATTGGAATTAAAAAGAAAATTCGCCCTTAGGCAGAAACGATCACCGGCTGCACGCCAGCATCGGGTTCGGCAGGTTTTTCCGCATCTTGCGGCTTGTTGCCATGGTCGATACCGTTCCACACTTCACGCATGGCTTTGAGCTCGACGATGAGGGCCTGGCACTCGGCGGCGTCGTTGCTGCGATGGAGCTGGAAGATGCGCATGTCGATGGCGGAATAAAAATCGCTGAGCACGTTGGCCGTTTCGCCGCCAGCATCGTGGTCGAGGCACGCTTGCAGACCAGCAATGATCTCGCTGGCACGGCTGAGCGTTTTGAAACGGCGCTCGATCTCGTTGCTTTCCATGGCCTCTTTGGCCTGGCTCATGAAACGGATGATGCCATCGTAAAGCATCACCACCTGACGGGTCTTGGCCACGGTGTGGCTGGCCTTGCTATAAGCTTTATAACGTGTGCTCAAGAAGCCTCCGGCTTATTGTTCAGCGTTATTGATTGTTGCGCGCGTTGGCTTGCGCGTCAAGCAATGAGAGCAACTGGTTGGACTTGGAAAGCGCTGCTTCAAGCGCCGAATACAGCTCCAACAGGCGGTCGCGGTAGCCTTCGATAAAATCATCGATCTTTGTGATCTCTTTTTCGTTGCGGTCTTCTTGTGCCTGCAAGCCATCGATAGCATTGATCACGGAACCGTCCGCAGCCAGGGCGCGGTCGAGTTCGTTGTAGATCTTATCTCCGATCCCTTGCGTCATCGTGATGTTGATGACCGCATTGGTGTTCGAACCGTAAACAAATTCCATGCCTTCAAGCGGTGTACCGACCTGCCCTTTAATGGCATAGCTGCTGGCGTTCACCGCCGTCACATCAAGATTATAGATCGAACCGCCAATATCGGCGGTATAAACACCGTTAGTAATATCGATGTTTAGGATCGCACTATTAGCGGTCAGATCATTGCTACGTTTAAACATTAAAAGGTTCGAATTATCGCTGATAAAACCGAATTCGAACACATCGCGAACGCCTTCGAAATTAGCCGCCAGCGATGCTGTAAGTTTCTCCGCGTTGATGGTAATGATGTTACGCGTCATGGGGTTGTCTTCGTCGCCAGCAAAATCGTCGAAGCCGATGCCGATATCCGAAAGCGTCTGCGGTGCCAGGGCTTGCAATCCCCCTACGATCGACGTGGCTACCGACGTGAGGGAATCGTTTATGGCGCGTAACGTCGCGTTGCCGTAAAGAATGGCGTCTTCGGTGGGCAGACCATCATCGCCAGTCATATTCTGGGAAGAGGCAAAAAGCTTGAATTCGTTGTATACATCGGCAAATGCATTGATCGCATTGGTCGCCAACTCCGTATCGGCAATAATGTTCACTGCAACGGGCGTGAGCGTCGATAGCGGTTGCTTGAGAGTAAATGTAAGACCATCCACCAAGTCGTTGACCACATTGCTTTCACGGTTGACGGCAACGCCGTCGATAACGAACTGAGCGTTCTGGGCAGATTGCGTTGTGGTGAAACCCAATTGGGTCAGCACACCATCGGGATCGCTCGTGACCGTCGTCGCGCTACCAAGATCGAAGCCACCGGTGAGGCCAGTTTTGGTGCCAGTGAAGGTAATGGTATAAGTCGAATCCGGTGTTCCACCCGCAACTTTTACAAGGTTCGCCTGCATACCGGTGCGGTCTTTCACCGCATTGAATTTGTTGACGACTGTTTGCAGCGAATCATTCTCAGCCAGTGTCACAGCGGCATCGGCACCACCATCCAACACACGGAGGTTGATCGTACCCGCCGAGAAGCGGCCCGCTGTCGCATCGCCGCTAGCAGCCACGATGGGGCTGTTGGCCGTCGGTGCCAGGAACGTCGTCGCCGTTTGCTGCTTGGTCTCTTTGGCCAGCGCGCTGATCTCATCGATAGTGAAGGTTTGCAGGTTCGCACCCGGCTGTACTTTCACATCCACATAACCCGAAAGCGAGGTGGTCGCTGCGCGGTATTCAAAGATGTTCTTGCTAGCGTTCTGAACGCCCGGAGGATTGCGCAACGTATCCACCGCCGCACGGAAGCGCGTTAGCAGGCTTTGAAGCGAGGTCAGCGCTTCTTTCTGTTTGTTCAGCGTTTCGTTCTTGGTCTCAAGGCGAACCGCCGGCAGGCGCTTGGCTTCGGTCAATGCCTTCACCAGCCCTTCGATATCAAGACCACTCTGGGAACCGGTGATCACCGTTTTCCCACCTTGTTGGCTGATATTGCCAAAACTAATTTGCGAAACCATGTTTTCCTCGTTCCGCGCCACGTGGGCGCGTTCTTATTTTTCTAGTTGCTTGCAGTATATAGCAAAACCTATGCCAGCGCACCCGTTTTGGGCTTAGGCATTGATGTTCAGGATCGCTTCACGCTGGGCGCGGCGGCTTTCCATATATTGCAGCATGTTCGGTTCGGGAATGTAAGTAACCTTGCCATCGCGCAGGCTGGTATATCGCGTGATATACTGACCGCTCGAGTCCTTGAAGATCGTGAACCGGGCATCCGATACTGCGTAAACATCTTTGAAGAAGTTGTCGGCAGCCTGGGCGAGGCGCTCATAGCGCTGCGCTTCGATATCGTTATCTCCGGCGATCTTTAAGTCCGGTGCAGGAAGGCTTCCAGCGTCACTTTGCGTTGTTCTTATAACTGGTAAATCTGCCTTCTTGGCGACCGGCAAAGTCTGGGGACGAACCCCGCCTTGCAAGTTGATTTCCATTGTCTAGCTCCAAAAGTCTACATGACTTTTATGTTTTTTATATTTCGTGGAATTGGGTGGGGAGCGAACTCCCCACCCGTTTCCTTTTGCTAAAACCTAACCGTTAGCTGATCAGCTTGAGGAGGTTCTGCGGCAGCTGGTTAGCCTGAGCCAACACTGCGATACCGGCCTGCAGCTGCACCTGTGCGGTAGCATATGCAGTCGATTCAGCGCTGACGTCCGTATCCAGCAGGGTACCGCGAGCGGCATCCTGGTTCTGGATCGAGCTTTCCAGGTTCGCGCTAGCGAAGTTGAAGCGCGATTGGAGCGCACCAACGTCTGCACGAAGCGAGGTCACTTTACCGATCGCGATGTCCAGTGCTGCACCAGCGATGCCAGCGGAAGCCGCACTCGACACTTCGAGCGAAGCACCGTTGAAGAGGCTGCTAGCATTCGCCGAACTGATGCTCACTTTGAGCGAATCAGCTGCGGTCGAACCCACTTGGAAGTCGAGACCCGAACCTGCACGAGAGAAGCCAGCGTTCAGTGCATCAACGAACTGCTGACGCTCTTGAACGTTCTGACGAATGTTCGTGAAGGCAACGTCAAGACCGCTAAGATCGATGGTGATCGCTTGCGAGTCATCCGACTGGAACACCAGTTTGTTGCCCGCTTGCGCATCGGTTACACCGGTAGCAGTGAAGGTAGTGCCGTTGATCTGAACAGACAGACGGCTGCTGTTCGCGGTGTTCGGCAGGTTACCTTCGTAGTTGAAGTTGCTGATCACAGCGTTGCTGCTGGTAAGGCGCGTCATCGCGATACCAGTGCCAACGATACCGTTGGCGCCCTCAAGGCGAGTGCCTTCGAAGTCAACACCAGAAACAACCGACGTACGGTAAACATTCACCTGGCGGAACGAATCAGCCAAGGTCTGTTGCGTAAATTCAGAAGCAGCAGCATCGGTGAAGGCAAGAGCAGCAGTGCCGAATTGAACGCGGGTGTTACCGTTGGTCAATACGAAGTTGGTTGCACCGCCCTGCACGCGACCGCTCAGCTCAACGCCGCCGATCGTGATGGTGATGTCAGCCGAACCAGCGGTGGTAGCACCGTAGGTCACATTGCTCACTTGAACCGACTGAATAGCGCCCGAGATGGCCGTATTCACGCCACTGTAGGCACCGTTGGTCAGCAAGGCGTTCGCCGAATCGACGAACTGGAACTGGCCAGCAGCCGTACCTTGGGCCGAAGCACCGGTCAGGTAGTTGAAGGCTTGAACGGCGTTGGTCGAAGCGGCGAAAGTACCAGCAGCTGAACCGGCAGCGGCGTTGGTGAAAGCAGCTGCGGTGGCGTTGAGCGTTACCAGATTCTGGGTGGTACCGAGACCACCGTTGATCAGTTTCACGCCGTTGAAGTTCGTCGAACCAGCGATACGGTTGATCTCGTTCGTCAGTGCTTGGAACTCTTGGTTAAGGAAGCCACGCTCAGCATCACCGACCGAACCCGAGCTAGCTTGGGTAGCGATGGCTTTTTGACGCTGGAGGATCTCCGAAAGTTGCGACAATGCACCGTCAGCTACTTGCAGAAGGCTCGAGCCTTGCGAAGCGTTGAGCAGTGCGGTTTTCAGGGTGGTTACACCGGTGCGCAGCGAAGTACCGATCGAAAGAGCGGCTACGTCATCCGACGCTTTGGTGATACGGTTGCCGCTCGACAGGCGGGCGATCGATGCAGCTGCCGAGTTCGACGCTTTACCGATGTTGCCTTGCGCTGAGTACGCAGCAATGTTGGTGTTGATTGAATTGAGAGCCATTTTGTATTCTCCTACTTGGACTTTGTTGTTGAACCAGGGCTACATGCCCACCATGCGGAATCGGTATTGGCGACTTCTTGTCACCGGGGTAACCGTCCCTCATGTTCTTATCATTAGCAGCAATGTCTTAAATTACCGTTAATGGCCTTCTCCACATATATCAGCAACTTACCTAAATCATGCCCTTAAAACTGGGCTGGGGCTTAAAATAATTTGCGTCCCTATGTGCGAAACAAGCGGCATACTCCCGTCCATTTCTATGCGCCTGTTATGGCATAAAAGGCCCCACGCGTCACACATAATATTTTTACGCTGCGCTTATTCCGGGGTTGATTCCGCCGCAAAGTGGCAGATTTACGACGCTAGCGACTGGGTGTCGTGGCCGCATTGGCCTGCGGCACAAGTCCGCCGCCTGGCACGGCGGGTATGGTCGACAATACCATGTCATGGCTTGCATCGGTGAATTGCAGGGGTGCGCTATATTCTTGCGACAGCCTACCCTTGTCATCCAGCGTGAATTCCGATGCGTTGATGAACCCGAGCCAGGTATTCTGATTACCTTGAAGGGCGAGCTCATTCAGGCGCGGCGGAATGGCGATATCCATTAGCTTGCCGTCGGGCAATCGCCAGACCACGATGACCGTGTCCTGGAAATTATGCGCCTTTCCGTTGAGCTTCGATACGGCGTTGATGGGCAGGATCTCATAATCCACGCCTTCTATTTTATCCTTAAGGACACCCTCGTCCTTTTTCACATCACCCATGACATGCACCGTCGTGCCATCCTCTTTTGTGATGGTCTTTACTTCATAGACCATCCTGCCAAAGCCCGGCAGTTCAAGCCCGATCTCGGGCGATGTTAGCCAGCCATCGCGCATTTGCACCAGCGCCACGTTCTCACTGGCGCCCTGCCCGACCGTGGCCGGATAGGAAGCTAGCGCACGGGCCGCTTCAACGGCGTCACCTTTCCACACAGCCAGCCCACTGGCTTCCGCTGCACCGATGCGGCCAAGCGCTGCGGATGGATTGTCATGCAGCGCATAGGTGCGCTTATCATCGCCCACACGTTCTTTCTGGTTATCCTTGTGCGCATCATAGGTGCGGCGCCATTTGCCATAATAATCGAACAGTACTTGCTGCTGCTGCGGTGTGGCGCCTTCCAGCGCGGCAGCGATCTCGCGTCGTGTCGAGGTAAGTGTGTAGCGATAGCCAGCACCGCTTTGTTGGTAAGTCGGGCCATCGGGAAGATCTTCAGACCTTACCCAGCCCCACGTGTTCATTTGTTGTGACGAGATAACGCCCGAATCTTCCATCGCCTTTACCAGCAATGCATAGGAGTGCGCTGTGCCATAGCGCACGCTGATATCCGCGACCGTCTCTTGAATGCGATGCTGCACGGGAAGATCAGTGATGCCCACGCCCTGAATGTAGTCGCGGTAGAAAATGCCGAACGCAAGCTCGTGCACGGCGGATAGATAAGCCGGATTTCCCTTCGCCGATGCATATTCTTCTGAACGGTAGGGCTTGCCGCTTGCTGGCTGCGTTTTATTGCCCCACGCGTGCGTGTGCCGCGCGACATCGCGGATCCATTCCACGGTCTTGTCCAGACGCTCACCGGCGGGCGCTTGGCGAATTTCCATGAGTTGTGCTTTAAGGTAAGGCGACTGGCGATTGATCTCCGCTTGCGGAATCTTCATGATGAGGTCGGCCCAATTCTCTTTGAGAATACCGAAAATGGAATCGTTCGTGGGCACATACCCGCCCTCGAAGGGCAGCATATGATTGACGAAGAACGACCGCCATTGGGCTGGATAACTCATCCGTAAGACACCTCTTTCAGTGTCCCAGTTTAGCGAATGAGCCTTAACAAGAGGTTAAGCGTTTAAAAGCGCTGTCAGACGGGCGTCACGGGTCCAGCCCACTTCGCTGTAAATGGCCAGCGACAAGGTCGGATCGGCCAAATGGTCCAGGAATCGGGCCAGATGGTAGGCGATGTTGACGCTGGTCTGTGCGTTTGGCGTGCCACCCTCCTTGCCCGCCTCGACCATCAGCGCCTGTTTGTAGGTGGCAAAACGCACAGCGATGATCAGCATGCGCTCGCACATGGTGCTGCCAAGACCGGCCAGCGGGAACATGGCCTGGCTGATCTGCGCCTGGAGATAACGCCGCATGAGCGGCTGCATGGTGCCTTGCATGTTCTTCCACAGCGCGAGCAGCTGCAGTGTTTTTTGCGGCGCATCCGGCTCCACATGCAGCGCGCTCGTTGCTTCGTCGATGCGGATACCAAGCGCCGGCTGCATATCGCGGGCGATTTCCATTAGCTTGGGGCGATTGCTGGCAGCGCTGGCAAGGATCAACCCGATAAGCGCCTGCGCGATGTGCGCGGGATCGGCTGCGTTCGCCTCGCCAACAGGAATACGACTATCGGCGATGGTAAAATAGAATTTCGCCGCGGCGAGCCATTGCGCATGCGGCTGCATTTCGAGGGCGCGCGCGACCATCATGAGGCGCATGGCGTTGCGCTCGGCAGTGAATTGCTCGTTGCCCGCTTCGCGCACAAAAATTTCGTGTAACTCGAGCGCTGCATCCGGCTCTAGCGATTCGGGCAAATAATTGCGCAGCGAGAACGGCACACGCAATTCCTCACGCGGGGTAAGGCTGAACGGGTCATCGCCATGCAGCATGATGCGCGCCGCTTCCGGGCATGAAAGCGCGATGGAGGTCACGACCTGCTCATTCAGCGATCGCGTGACGCGCGGATAGAAATGGCACGCATCGCCCAGGAACTCGGGGCCGTAATCGCGGTGGATGCTGCACAGGCCCGTATCGAACTTCACGCAATAGTCCGTGACGGGATCGCGTTTCATGATGAATTCGGCTTCGCCGGAGGTGACCGCGTCGAGAAGCTCCGGCGCTTGCGCGCGGAACTTCTCGATCGTATCGGAGGTCAGTTGCATGCCCCAACCTTTGCAGCACGTGTCGGGGCATTGATCGCCTAAACAGACGAATTGTTTGACCGCATGCGTCTGTGTGCGCACAGCACTCATGCGGCGACCATAAAGCTAGAAGAACAGCGGTTGGCGAATCTGGTATTTCGCGTTGTGGAAGACATGCTGGACCGCAACACGGCGTACCGAATCAAGAACGATCGGCGCGCGAGCGTTGACCGACAGTTTCACCGCACCGGCTTCGCGATGCACCGACACCACGAACAATGCCACGAGCTGGTTCAGCGGAATGCTGAGGTCACGCGCAGCCTGTTCCATATCGGCACGATCGACGATCGGGTTGTTGATCTCGACCGGCAGCGTGATGAACGACAGCGAAGTGTCATCCAACGATTGCAGGAGTTTGAAACGCGCCATTTTGTCCGACGGGAAATGCGTCAGGCAGAATTGGTTCTTATCGGGCTGGCCGAGCATGCCATTGGGCAAGACGATCGGGTTGTTGCGGAAAATGGTGACTTTACCGAAACGCGTATCGATGACTTCCGAATCGGACCGCTCCGGCATAACACCGGGATTGATCATCGCGGGACCGCTACCGCTCATCGTCGCTACTCCTTGGTACATATTATCCTCCCCTTTAGGCTTTGAAAAACGCGTAAAGGCAGGACATCTGCACTTTACCAATTATGATTATGTGATGCAAGCTTCGCATACGGTTACCGCAGGTAATCCGTGAGGCGTAGCTGGCTGAGTCGCGAGAACACCGCAAAGGCGGCTTGCAGCACCGCTTCATGGTTGGCGACCTCGGTGCTGGCAGCCAACAGGTCGGTCTTGCCGACCTCCTCGGTCACGCCTTTCCAATAAAGTTTTAGCGAACCTAACTGCTCGTTGGTGTCGGTAATGCTGATGGCGGTGGAATTAACGCGGCCACGAGCAACGTTCAGCTCACGCTGACCTGCCTGCATCATATCCAGCGCATTGCCCATATTAGTGGTGCTGTTATCGGCAAAAGCATTCATGGCCATTTTAGCGGCAGCAATAATTTGCTGGAACGCCGGATCATCGGCACGCACGGGGAAATCATATTCCGTACGTTCGTCGCGGCGATAGGTGATGTTATGTTCCGAACCCTGATAATAGCCAGCCCCTGTGTCACCCTGCATGATATCCGGCACTGGCGCGGTCGAAGTGTTGGTGCCGCCCAAGAGGTAGCGACCTTCGAAATTGATATTGAGCGCCTGCTGCAGGTCTTTCAGGTAGTTCTTCATGATCGCTGGCATATCGACACTGGCATTGGAAGCGCCGCTGCGCGACTGCACGATAAGGTCTTCCATTTTGTCAGCGATATCGACGGCTTGCGCCATGGCCTGATCGGCCGTGTTAATGCGCGAAAGGTTTAGCTGGTTGCCCTCGATCTGCGAGGTCGTCATGCGGATCTTCGCCTCAAGCAACGTGTATTGCTCGACCTGACCATTCAACCCCGCGAAATCGCGCGACTTGATGCCGCTGCTGATCTGCTCCTGCAGTTCGGCCAACCGCTTTTGCGTATTGGTCACGTCCTTGAGCGTGTTGTTGTAAAGGGCAATATTGCCGACGCGTGTGACACCCATGTTAGTCTCCTATTCCCTAGACCATACCCAGCAGATCTTCGAACAGCTGGTTGACGACGGTCACGATACGCGCGCTCGCCGAGTAGCTGTTCTGGAAGATCACCGTGTTGGCTAATTCTTCATCGAGGTTCACGCCGGAGATCGCATCCGAACGTGTCTTGAATCCGTCGTACAGCGTTTGTGCGCTGGCAAAATCGTCGGTCGCGCCCGCCGATAGCGACGCGATGTAACCAAGCATTTCGCTGGCGTAGCCGTTGAGCGTAAGGCCAATGGACGGCAAACCGCCCGCTGCCTGGAAGGTCATGTTCTGCGCACTGAGCGCCTTCAGGCGCGTCGCCAACTGGTTGTCGCCCGCATAACGCACATAGGTATATTGCGGCGGTGCGTTGGGATCGGTAGGCTGGCGTTGCAGGACAAGATCACCGGTCGTCACCAAATTTGGGTTGTCGATGAGGCGCTTTGCTACTTGCAGGTTGTATGCGCTATTCTTCACCGTGTCGCCAGTGAGGGTCTGCTGGTTGGGCTCGAAGAAATCGTTGAGGCCGAAATAGTGCGAGAAGCCCCAGTTGGTGCCAGGCACCGCGGGATCCACCGATTGGTCGCCCAGCTGACGTGAATCCATTTCGTCGATGGCGATGGTGTATTCAGAATTATCCGTCAGGAGTTTCAAATAGCTCGGGGTGCGGTCGATATAGCGACCATTCACCCGCAACAACTCCGTGCCATTCTCATCGACGAGAATAGCGCGCATGGCGGCTTGTGTGGTCTGCGGTGGCGTGCGGGTGCCGTCGCCGGTCACTGCAATGGCG
>JBEIOT010000088.1:0-7904 GCA_040377415.1 Azospirillum sp.
ACGGTAATACCGGTCGGCACGATGTATTTGATGTCGTGCGAGAAGCCGAGAGCCAGCGTCAGGATCTGGCCCTGAGCTGCCGCGCGGTAACCTACGCCGGTAATATCGAGTTGTTTTTTGTAGCCGGTCGTGACGCCCTCAACGAGGTTCTTCACGTTCGCACGAACGGTGCCCCACATGGCGCGAGCCTTCTGGGAGTCGTTGGCAGGCTTCACCCAAATATTGCCGTCTTTCACTTCAACGACAACGTCGCTGCTGTTGACGGTTTTGAGTTCGCCTTTCGGGCCTTTGATGGTGATCGCACCCGGGGTTACGTTGACCGTAACTTTATCCGAGATCGCGACCGGCAATTTACCAAGACGGGACATTGCTGTTGCTCCTTAGAAGACGGTGCAGAGCACTTCGCCGCCGACCTGCTGTTGGCGTGCAGCGAAATCGCTCATCACACCTTTGCTGGTCGACAGGATCGAAATACCGAGCCCGTTATAGTGTTTCGGAATCGCCGTCGCTTTCGAGTACTTACGAAGACCCGATTTCGATACGCGCTTGAGTTCTTTGATCGCCGGTTCGCCATCGAGATACTTCAGCTCGATGATGAGGCTTTTCTTGTTGTTCTCTTCTTCCATGCGGTGCGTGCGGATGAAACCTTCATCCTCGAGCACTGCGCAGATGTCCGACAACAAGCGGCCATACGGCAGGGTGATGGTTTGCAAGCGTGCTTTGTAAGCATTACGCAGGCGGGTGAGCAGATCTGCTACTGAATCGTTTACCATGTTCTGTCTCCTACCAGCTAGCTTTCACGAGACCCGGGATTTGGCCGAAGCTTCCCAGTTCACGCAGTTTGTTACGGCACAGGCGGAATTTGCGATAGAAACCACGCGGACGGCCCGTCAGCTCGCAGCGGTTACGCATACGCACGCGGCTGCCGTTGCGGGGCATCTCGGCGAGTTTCTGCGTCGCCGCGAAGCGTTCTTCGATCGCCAGCTCCTGGTTCATGACAATAGCCTTCAACGAAGCGCGTTTCTTGCGCTGGCTGGTGTTCATGTTCTTGCGCTTGCGATCACGCTCGGTCATGCAAAGTTTAGCCATGATATCTCCTAATTCTTACGGAAGGGCACGTTGAAACCTTCGAGAAGCGCGCGTGCCTCATCGTCGGTGTTCGCCGTGGTTACAATGGTGATATCCATGCCGCGCACCGTGCTGATGCGGTCATAGTTGATCTCCGGGAAAATGATCTGCTCTTTCAGGCCCATGTTGTAGTTGCCACGGCCGTCGAAGCTTTTCGGGTTCACGCCACGGAAATCGCGGATGCGGGGCATGGCGATGGTCACGAAGCGATCGAGGAATTCGTACATGCGCTGCTTACGCAGGGTCACGCGGCAACCGATTTGAAGACCAGCGCGCAGTTTGAACGACGCCTCTGCTTTCTTCGCCTTGGTGATGACCGGCTTTTGACCAGCGAGCAGAGCGAGCTCTTCAGCAGCAGCGATGATCTGCTTGCTGTCAGCAACGGCTTCGCCCACGCCCATGTTGATCACGATCTTCTCAAGACGCGGGATCTGCATCGGGTTGGTGTAGCCGAATTTTTCTTTCAGGGCCGGAGCGATTTCCTTGTCGTACACGATCTGCAGGCGCGGCGTTTTCGCGTCACCAGCAAGTTTCTCGGTCGATTTCGGGCCGCTTGCACGTGCAGCAGCACGTTCAGCGTTCGCCGCTTTGTCCGACTGCGTTACAGCCTTGACCTTTTTCTTCGACTTGTTCGCAGCAGGAGCTGCGGCCTTCGTCTCAGCTTTATCTGCCTTGGGCGTGGCCGGTTTGGCGGCCTTCGCAGCAGGTTTTTTCTCGGTTGCCATTTTCTACTCTTCTATTGTTATGCGTTCAGTGTTTCGCCCGAGCGTTTTGCAACGCGGGTTTTCTTGCCGTCTTTCAGGGTGGTGAAGCCGACGCGAGTCGCCTTGCCATCCTTGGGATCAATCAGCGCAACATTGCTGCGGTGGATCGATACGTCTTTGGTCACGATACCACCGTTGCCAGCAGCACCCGGTTTGGTGTGACGTTTAGCTTGGTTCACGCCGGCCACGAGAACGCGGTCCTCCGACACGAGCACTTTCAGGATCTCGCCCTGCTTGCCCTTGTCTTTGCCGGTGATGACGACGACTTTGTCGCCTTTTTTAAGTTTAGCGGCCATGACTACAGAACCTCCGGTGCCAGCGACACGATTTTCATGAATTTTTTGGCGCGAAGCTCGCGGGCAACGGGGCCAAAGATACGGGTGCCGATCGGCTCGTTCTGCTTGTTCACGAGAACAGCAGCGTTGCCGTCGAAGCGGATAGCCGAGCCATCTTGGCGCTTGGTGGCGAATTTGGTGCGAACGATCACCGCACGGTGAACATCGCCCTTCTTCACTTTACCACGCGGGATCGCGTCTTTTACCGAAACCACAACGATGTCACCGATACCGGCGCTGGTACGGTGCGAGCCGCCCAGTACTTTAATGCACTGAACTTGTTTCGCGCCGCTGTTGTCGGCCACTTCCATGCGGGATTGCATCTGGATCATAAAACTCTCCTGCTTCCCTGACTATGCTGCCGGAGCGTCGGAAACTTTTTCCACGACGGCCCAACGCTTGGTTTTGCTGATCGGCTTGCTTTCGATGATGCGAACAACATCACCGATTTTGCAGCCGGACTCATCATGCGCCGCGTACTTCTTCGAACGGCGGATAATTTTGTTGTAGAGCGGGTGTTTGATTTTGCGCTCGACGCGAACCGTGACCGTGTTGGTCATTTTATCGCTGACGACGACACCCTGCAGAATACGTTTAGGCATGGTCAGTTCCCTTATGCTACGTTCTGCGACGAACGCAGAGCGGTTAGAATGCGCGCGATCTCGCGCTTAGCCACGCGGAAGCGCGACGTGTTGGTCAGCTCGCCTTGCGCCTTTTGGAAGCGCAGGTTGAACAGTTCCTTCTTGAGTTCAGCGACTTTGCCTTGCAGCTCGTCGGCCGATTTGCCTTTCAGGCTATCTTCTTGCTTTGCCATGGTCCTACGCCTCAACGCGTTTAATGAATTTGGTTTTCACCGGCAGCTTGGCGCTGGCACGGTCGAATGCTTCACGAGCCACTGCCTCGGGAACGCCGTCGATCTCGAACATGATACGACCAGCTTCCACGCGAGCAATCCAGTACTCAACGCCACCTTTACCCGAGCCCATGCGGACTTCGGCGGGTTTGCGGGTGACGGGAACATCCGGGAAGATGCGGATCCACATACGGCCAACGCGCTTTACGTGACGCGAGATCGCGCGACGTGCAGCTTCGATCTGGCGCGCAGTGATACGCTCAGGGGTAACGGCTTTCAGGCCGTACTCACCGAAGTTCAAGCTATAACCGCCCTTGGCGGCGCCAGATACCCGGCCTTTATGGGCCTTGCGGTACTTGGTCTTCTTTGGTTGCATCATGGTTCGTTACCTAATGTTCTTATTACTTGGAGTACTACTACGACGCTTGCGCGAACGTAGTGGGGTTCGTCGGCATGCGTTGTAATTCCTCGTCTTTACGGATCTCACCTTTGAAGACCCATACCTTCACGCCAATGATCCCATAGGTCGTGAGGGCGCTCGCAATACCATAGTCAACATCGGCACGCAAGGTGTGTAATGGCACGCGGCCTTCACGGTACCATTCCATGCGCGAAATCTCGGCGCCACCGAGGCGGCCCGACACGTTGATACGGATACCTTCAGCACCCATACGAAGAGCCGATTGTACTGCGCGCTTCATAGCGCGACGGAAAGCAACGCGGCGCTCGAGCTGTTGAGCGATCGATTCAGCGATCAGCGTCGAATCAAGCTCGGGCTTGCGGATTTCCACGATGTTCAAGTGAACTTCGTCCTTCGTGAATTTCTGCAGTTCTTTTTTCACCTTATCGATGTCGGCGCCTTTTTTGCCGATCACCACACCCGGACGCGCCGAGTGGATCGAGATGGTGCATTTCTTCGAGGGGCGCTCGATGATGATCTTGGAAACGCCAGCTTGGTTCAGCGTTTTCTTGATGTACGCACGGATCTTGATGTCTTCGTGCAGCTTGTCAGCGTAATCGCTGCCAGCGTACCAACGCGAATCCCAGGTTTTGTTGATGCCGAGGCGCAGGCCAATCGGATTGATCTTCTGACCCATATCTATGCTCCTTCAGCTTCACGCACCACGATGGTCAGGTGCGAGTGGGGTTTCAGGATTTGTGCACCACGGCCGCGAGCGCGGGCATGGAAGCGTTTCATCACCATGCCTTTACCAACCCAGGCTTCCTTTACGACGAGGGTATCGACGTTCAGGTTGTGGTTGTTCTCGGCGTTAGCGATCGCGCTCTGCAGCACTTTCTTCACGTCCTGTGCGATGCGCTTGTTGCTGAAGCTAAGTTGCGTCAGCGCGTCAGCTGCTTTCATGCCACGGATCATTTCCGCAACAAGGTTCAGCTTGATCGGGCTGGTGCGCAGGTTGCGCAGCACCGCTTTGGCTTCGTTGGCAGCTAAGCTGCGTTCTCTTTTTGGCTTGCTCATACGTTACTTACTTCTTCTCAACTTTCTTCTCGGTATTGCCGTGAGCGACGAAGGTGCGCGTGGGCGCAAATTCACCGAACTTGTGGCCGATCATTTCTTCCGAAACGATCACCGGGATATGTTTCTTGCCGTTGTAGACACCAAAGGTCAGGCCAACGAATTGCGGCAGGATGGTGCTGCGACGCGACCAGATTTGAATGATCGTGTTGCCACGGGTGCTCGCGCGGGCAGCTTCTGCTTTTTTGAGCAGGTAGCCATCGAGGAACGGGCCTTTCCAGACAGAACGTGCCATGACTATTTACCTTTCTTCGCCTGGTGGCGGGTACGGATGATGAGTTTGTTTTTCTTCTTCGGGTTACGGGTCTTGTAACCTTTGGTGGGCTGGCCCCACGGCGTAACAGGGTTACGACCGCCTGAGGTTTTACCTTCACCACCGCCGTGCGGGTGATCGACCGGGTTCATGGCAACACCACGAACATGCGGACGTTTGCCCTTCCAGCGGTTACGACCGGCTTTGCCGATGACTTCGTTCTGGTGGTCGGGGTTGGATACAGCACCGATGGTCGCCATGCAGCGAGCCGGAACCATACGCAGTTCACCCGAACGCAGCTTCAGCTGCGCATAACCGGAATCTTTACCAACGAGCTGAACGTAGGCGCCAGCCGAACGGCCGATCTGACCGCCCTTGCCAACTTTCATTTCCACGTTGTGCACGATGGTACCGATCGGGATGTTACCCAACGGCATCGCGTTGCCCGGCTTGATGTCCACTTTCTCGCCGCTGATGACGGTGTCGCCAGCGCTGAGACGTTGCGGAGCAATGATGTAAGCGAGCTCGCCATCCGTGTATTTGATCAGCGCAATGAAGGCCGAACGGTTCGGATCGTATTCCAAACGCTCAACAACTGCCGGCATATCGGCTTTGTTGCGCTTGAAGTCGATCACGCGGTAGGCCTTCTTGTGTCCGCCACCACGCTGGAACGCAGTTACGCGACCATGGTTGTTGCGGCCGGTGGCTGCGCTTTTCGACTCGGTCAGCGTCTTGACCGGCTTGCCTTTGTGCAGCTCGCTACGGTCGATCAGCACCAGCTGGCGCTGGCCCGGGGTCGTTGGTTTGAAATGTTTCAGTGCCATGTGGCTCTCCCTAAATCCTACTAGCGCAGACCAGCTGCGATATCGATGCTTTGACCCGGCTTAAGCGTAACAATGGCCTTGCGCACATCATTACGTTGACCTGGACGGCCGCGGAATTTCTTCTGCTTGCCTTCGGTCAGCGCGGTGTTGACTTTCACGACGTCAACTTTGAACAAAGTCTCAACGGCTTTGCGCACGTCGATCTTGGTCGCGGTCGGCGAAATGACGAAAGTCACTTTATTTTGGGCCAGGCCGTTATGGGCCTTCTCGCTCATCAGCGGGCGCACGAGCACGTCATACAGACGTGCGCTAGCGGTTTCGCCTTTGGCCGATTTCTTGGCCGGTGCTTTCTTCGCGGCTGCTTTGGGGGCAGCTGCTTTTTTTGCTTCAGCGTTCATTATGCGAGCCTTTCCTGCAGTGCGCTGACGGCATCTTTCGTCAGCACGAGTTCTTTGTGGCGCAGGATGTCGTAAACGTTCGCGCCCATCACAGGCAGGAGATTTACGCCTTTCGCGTTGCCGATGGCTTTCGCGAAGTTGGCATCTGCTTCCGAACCGGTGATGATCAGCGGCTTGGTCAGGTTCAGACCAGCGAAGCTTGCGACCACCGTTTTGGTTTTGGCGTCTTTCAGCGTCAACGTGTCGACGATGAACAGCGTGCCGTCTTTTTGTTTGCTGCTCAGGGCATGCTTCAGGCCAAGTGCGCGAACTTTCTTCGGCAGGCTGTAGCCGTGCGAACGAACAACGGGACCATGAGCGCGGCCACCACCTTCTTGGTGTGGTCCACGCAGCGTGCCCTGACGGGCGTTACCGGTGCCTTTTTGCTTGAACGGCTTTTTGCCGGTGCCCGAAACTTCCGAGCGGTCCTTGGTCTTGTGGGTGCCGGCGCGGCGCTTGTCGCGCTGCCACTGCACCACGCGAGCCAGGATATCGGCGCGGGGGTCGAGACCGAAGATCGCATCGGAGAGTTCGATCTCACCGGCGGCCTTGTTCTCGAGGGTTACTACGTTAGCTTTCATGACTGACTACTCCTTCGTCGCTTCTGCAGCGGGCGCTTCAGCGGCGGGCGCTTCAGCAGCAGTTGCTTCTTGTTTTGCAGCTTTGGTCTCTGCTTTCAGCGCCGGGTACGGAGCGTGGGCAGGGCGGGCTTTCTTCTCAGCGTCCATGACTTTCACGTACGCATTGTCAACGCCCGGGACGGCGCCTTTCACCAGGATCAGGTTACGGGCTTCGTCGATCGCGGCAACGACCAAGTTTTGCGTGGTGATCGTCTCGGTACCGAGATGGCCAGCCATTTTCTTGTTCTTGAAGGTCTTGCCCGGATCTTGACGTTGACCGGTCGAACCGTGCGAACGGTGCGACACCGAAACACCGTGCGAGGCTTCAAGACCAGCAAAGTTCCAGCGTTTCATCGCACCGGCGAAACCTTTACCCTTGGTCGTGCCCTGGATGTCGATGAACTGGCCCGGCACGAAGTGCGAGGCGCGGATCTCTTGACCGATCTCGAGCACAGCGTCGTCGGCCACGCGGAATTCGCAGACCTTCTTCTTCGGCTCGACATTGGCTTTCGCGAACTGACCACGTTGCGCCTTGTTGGTGCGGCTGACTTTCGCCTTGCCGTAACCAACCTGAACAGCGGTGTAGCCGTCTTTTTCTTTGGTGCGGATGTTCGTCACTTGCAGATTATCGATCTGCAGGACGGTCACTGGCACGTGCTGGCCGAACTCGTCATAGATACGAGTCATTCCCAGTTTCGTTGCAATTACTCCGGTACGCATGTCTCTCTCCTTACGCCGCGTTGTTCAACACGGTGATTTCGACTTCTACACCCGCAGCGAGATCGAGTTTGCCCAGCGCGTCCACGGTCTGTGGGGTCGGCTCAACGATGTCGATCAGGCGTTTGTGCGTGCGGATCTCGAACTGCTCGCGCGACTTCTTATCGATGTGCGGCGAACGGTTGACCGTGAAACGTTCGATGTGACGCGGCAGCGGCACAGGACCCGACACTTGCGCGCCGGTACGTTTTGCGGTGTTCACGATCTCCTTAGCCGAATGATCAAGCACAGCATGATCATACGCCTGCAGGCGGATGCGGATTTTTTGGTTTTGCATGGTTGCCATTTGTCAGTTCCTTACTTGGTCACTTTAGCAACGACGCCAGCGCCGACGGTACGACCGCCTTCACGGATGGCGAAGCGCAGGCCCTGGTCCATC
>JBEIOT010000102.1:0-7053 GCA_040377415.1 Azospirillum sp.
CGTGACCCATATCAGTAATGGCAACGACACCATTGCACCGGTGCCGCACCGCGCGCACGAGCATGCGGATTCCGTGTACAATTACGTCGGCCCCGCGAAATGGAGCGGACATGCCCCCTCCATCGCCATCGATGGCATGCTCGGCGATGCACGCATCAACGCGTACACGCGGGCGACCTTCGCCAGCACCAGCGATCAGGCGGCGCTCATCGGCATCCATCTCATCGATGCCGAGAACGGGCCCAACACCCATGCCCTGCGATTGCAGGTCTCACCGGGCACGACCGACGCCATGATGCAGGATGCCTTCACCACCCTGCAGGAAAAACTAGCTGCCCGGCAGCTGGGCCACGTGACGCTGAACCAGACCAAACCCTTTGGCACCGACCGCTTCGAGCTGACCGCCGCCGACGGTGCACCGCTCATCACGCCGGAACATATCGACGCGGTTCGCGAGGCGTTGGCAGAAAGCGCCATCGTGAGCGATGCGGGCGTTGCCGAGAAACTGCGCGCCATCAAAGGCTGCATCCTTATTTCCGAGAAAAGCGGCAAGCCCCTGACCAACGCCTATGCCCAGGAAACGGCGGATGGTCTGGTGCGTGTCGACAACCAGCTGCGCGCGGGGACCGTGACGGAGGAGGTGGCAGCCTCACCCCCCGAGCCTAAGCTTATCACTGCGTCGACGGAGGGCCCGCGACCGCAGGTCGTCGAGGTAGCTGGCCCGCATTCGCGTATCGAGCGCAATACGTTGCTGCCCCCCGAGCCCCGCGAAGGCGACTCCGAGGCACGCCAGCACCAAGATCTCATCAAGGCCGGTGGGGCAGGTGCTTTCGTGGCCTGATAGCTGGTATTTTATCTAATATAGTGAGTTGAGGGTGGTTGCGGGGGCCAGATTTGAACTGACGACCTTTAGGTTATGAGCCTAACGAGCTACCGGGCTGCTCCACCCCGCGTCACCAAGAATCACCGCCATTGGCGGGAGGCGGACTTCTAGACCAAACTCCTGAGGGTGGCAAGCCCTATCGCACCGCTGGTTTTTTATAGCCGTTATGCTAGGGCTAAGCGCCTCAACCAGCGAAAGGTCGCCCATGCCTAGCTCCCGTTATTTCTTTGCCCTTATCGCGCTGGCGCTGCCGTTCGCAGCCGCTGCTACACCCCTGCAGGTGAAAGTAGAGGACATCGCCAACCAGAAGCCCATCCCCGAGAAATTCGCGCTGTGCCAGCCCGACGGCAGCGGTAAAAGCAAAGGTGGCGAGAATGTGCGCCCCACGATCACCTGGGGGCATGCGCCGGAGGGAACCCGTTCGTTCGCAGTGGTGGTGACCGACCCCGATGTGCCTGCAGATTTCACGGATGCGGGGCAAGAAGGTAAAGTGGTAAAAGAAGATGCTAAGCGCCAGCTCTTCTACCACTGGGCGCTGGCGGATATTCCCGCGAATGTCACAGAGATCCCGGGTGGTCCGTCGCATGAGGCGCCATCGTTCGGCACTGCAGCCAGCGGCAGCCTCGAGAAATATGTCGACAATCCCACGCAATATGGCGGCCCGTGCCCGCCATGGAACGACCAGCGCGTGCATCATTACACCTTCACCGTCTACGCGTTGAAAGTGCCTGCGCTGGATCTGTCGCCAGAGCCGACAGCGGCCGAAGTCGAAGCCGCAGCCAAGAAAGCCGCCATCGCCTTCGCCAGCCAGACCGGCACCTACACGCTGAATCCCGCGCTTCGTCGCTAATGCCGAATTTTGGTTGACGGCAACCCACCATCCGTGAGATTGATTATCGGGACAAGAATCTAACGGAGGCATTATGGCCAAGGGTGGGAAACGCGTGGGTGCGGGCAGGCCAAAAGCGGCAGAGCCGACGGAGCGCGTGCGCGTACCGGTCAGCATGATCGATCAGATCAAGCAATTCGTCGTCACGGGTGGCATGAAACTGCCACTCTATTCAAGCCGCGTTTCTGCAGGGCAGGCGTTGCCGGCGGATGATTCGATCGATGAGCATCTCGATCTCGTCAGCTACCTCGTCGATGATCCGGAAGAGACATTCATGGTCTACGCCGCGGGCGACTCGATGAAGGACGCGGGCATTCGCGATGGTGACCTGCTGTTGGTGAACCGCAAACTTCCCGCCAGCCACGGCAAGATCGTCGTCGCCGCTTACGATGGTGCGGTAACGGTGAAGTACCTCATCATCAAGAATCGCAAAGCGTTCCTCATGCCCGCCAACCCGGCGTTCGACGAGATCCCCATCGACTCCGAACATGGCGTCACCATCTGGGGTGTGGTCACACGTTCGATCCAAACGCACTAATTTTTTAGGCGGCGAGTTTTTCTGATAGCTGTAAGGCAACGCTTAGATCGTTGCGGAATTCATTGCGCATGCGCGCTTGGTCGTTCGTGGGTGCGCGCAAAATGGCCGAGGGGTGGTAGGTCGCAAACAATGTCGGTGCATCACCCATGGGCACACCACGCCCATCCTTCATTACAAAGTTGGGGTGAATGAGCGCACGCGCGGCGGTATTGCCAAGGCAGATGACCAGTTGCGGTTTTACCGCTGCGATCTCGGCGGTCAGCCACGGCTTGCACGCCTGCACATGATAGCGCGAGGGTGTTTGGTGCTGGCGGAAACTGTCGCGATAAATAAAGCGGAAATGCTTCACGGCGTTGGTGATGTAAATATCCTCGCGCCGTAATCCTGCGGCTTCCAAGGTCTCTTCCAATAGCTGGCCAGCGGGG
Source organism: Azospirillum sp. (assembly GCA_040377415.1). Lineage (GTDB taxonomy): Bacteria > Pseudomonadota > Alphaproteobacteria > Rickettsiales > UBA3002 > QFOX01. The sequence continues at coordinate 2,736 of JBEIOT010000102.1, forward strand.
CCGACGAATGGCTTGCCTTGCATGTCCTCTTCGTTGCCTGGCTGCTCGCCCACCAGCATGATGCGCGCATCGACCGGCCCGTCGCCGAACACAACTTGGTGCGCTTTGCCGAACAGTTCGCAGCCTTCGCACGATCGTGCGGCGGCGCGCAGGTGGGCAATGTCGCGCTCCACCGGCAAATAACTTTCGGCCGACATTTGCATCGTCTGCGTGTGCTTGATCATGGTCTGCACCCGCTCGGGTGCCTCCGCCAACATGGAATGGATGATATTGGTCTCCGGCAAATTCTTCCAATAGCGCACCGGCATTTCGCGCTTCATCATGGCGATCTTGATGCGCGCGGGGTTGAATGTTGCGCGGTAATAATCGCGCCACAGATCTTCCAGCGTGTCGGGCGTGGGTGCTTCGCTGGCATCCACTCCCGCACCATAATGCAACGCCGTTCCATCCCAATGCACCGATTGATCGGGTGTCATCACCGTCCAGCGCATGCTGGAAAATCGTCGCGCAAAGAACGGCGCCACCAATGGCAGGATGCGATGATCGGGCTGGTGCCAGGCAATGTAATGTTCGCCGTCTTCTTGCTGCATCAGGCGAAAACGCACGAAGGCTTTAGCTTTGTGCGCATCGCGTCGCACGGCTTTCTGGATCATATCGAGCGCGTGGATCAGCGGATCGGTCGCGATCTGCAGCAAATTCTTTTCACCTGCATGCAGGCGGAATAGTAATTGGTAGAGCATGTCCCACCGCCGCACATCGCGATGGCAGGCCACGACGCTCGCGATTTTCATGAAGCCCTTAGGCACATGGAAAGAGAATGCGCCGGGCGAGGGCAGGGGATCGTCGCCGAACAACGCCGGTTGCGCCGCATCGGCCCAGCTCACTTCAAGCGGGGTGGCGCCAGCGGCAAGCAGTGCCCGCGCTTGCTCACGCCATTCTTCAAAGCTGTCTGCTTTGAGCACACGCATCACAATGCCAGCTCCAGCTGCTGGTGTTGTTGCGGACGCAAATAGTCGGAAAGTTTGGTGCTATCGAGGAACGTGAGCGACGGCGAATAATCCGCCGCGATGACGAACGGCTTGGCGCGCTTCCACGCGACTTTCAATCGCAGCACGTCTTCCAGCCGCAAGCGGCGATAGCGCCGTGTCTTGAGCACCGTGTTCACCGTGCGCACACCAAACCCCGGAATGCGCAGCAATTGTTCGCGCGAGGCACGGTTCACATCCAGCGGGAAATAGCCGGGGTTGCGCAGCGCCCACGCGGTCTTGGGGTCCACATCAATTTCAAGGTTGGGTGTTGCATCATTCGCCAACTCATCCACGGTGTAGTGATAGAAGCGCAGCATCCAGTCGGCCTGGTACAATCGATGCTCGCGCAGCAGCGGGGGCGATTTGCCCGGCAGCCGCGCATCGGCATGCGGAATGGGGCTGAATGCTGAATAGTAAACGCGCCGCAGCCGATACTTATCGTATAAAGTGGATGAGGTGAGGAGGATGTCTTTATCGGGCGTTTCCGTCGCGCCCACGATCATCTGCGTGCTTTGCCCCGCCGGTGCGAACACGGGTGGTTTCAGCCCACGCTTTTTATCTTCCTTGAATTCCAGCGTGCGCGTTTGCACCTCATCCATATTGCGCTCGAGGCCCACGCGATCTTTCTCCGGCGCCAGCGAAGCAAGGTCGGCCACTGTTGGCAGTTCAATGTTCACACTCAGGCGATCGGCATACAATCCCGCCTCCGCAAGCAATGGATCCGATGCGCCGGGAATGGTTTTTAAATGAATGTAGCCGCGATAGCCGTGGCCCAGCCGCAAGGTCTTCGCCACCGCAATGAGTTGCTCCATCGTGTAATCCGAATCACGCACAATGCCGGAGCTTAGGAACAGACCCTCGATGTAATTGCGCATGTAGAAGTCGAGCGTCAGCTTCACCACTTCCTCGACGGTGAAGCGCGCACGTTCGACATCGGAGCTGATGCGGTTCACGCAATATTTGCAGTCATACATACAGTAGTTGGTGAGCAGAATTTTCAGCAGCGAAATGCATCGCCCGTCCGGCGTATAGCTGTGACAGATGCCGCTGCCCTCGGTGCTGCCCACGCCTTTACCTTCACGTTTCGTTTTCGAACCGCTGCTGGAGCAGGAGGCGTCGTACTTGGCCGCATCGGCCAGCACACTAAGTTTCTTGGCAATATCCATGGCCCCACTATAGGGCAATTAGATTATCGGGACAAGAATCAAAAGCCTTATGTATTTCCATAGGAAATTGAAATGATCTCGATCGGTTCGGCACCGCCGGGTGTCTTCACTTCCACCGTGTCGCCGACCTTGGCTTTAATTAGCGCCTTGGCCATCGGCGCGATCCAGCTGATGCGCCCGCGCTCGATGTCGATCTCGTCGATGCCCACCAGCGTCACGGTGTGCTCGCTATCATCCGCACGCGCATAGGTCACCGTCGCGCCGAAGAACACTTGGCGAAGATGCTTTTGCATATTCGGGTCTACCACCTCGGCGCTCTCGAGGCGTTTGCCCAGATAACGCACGCGGCGGTCGATCTCGCGCAGGCGCTTCTTGCCATAGATGTAATCACCGTTCTCCGAGCGATCACCATTGCCCGCTGCCCACGACACGGTTTCCACGATCTTGGGGCGCTCGCCATACAGCAACGCACGCAGCTCGGCCTGCATGGCGGCAAAGCCGGTGGGGGTCATGTAGTTCTTCACATCCGCAGGCAAAGCATCCGCTTCCTCGATGTCATCATCGGGTTCGGTGCCGTCGGTTTCCTTGGTGAAAGCCTTGCTCATGGCTCGGGCGTATAAATTTTCTGTGTGGTGAGCAAGACGAAACCACATAAAAACATAGAACACGAGGCCACCGCTGCGCTATAACCCCCGCATGATCCGACCCTTCAAACAGATCCTGTGCACCGTGGCACTGCTCGCTGCTGGCGTGGCGGTGGCCCAACCGGCTAGCCCGCTGCCGCAAGAGAACCTGCTGGCCTACCTCGACCAGCTGACGCAATGGCAACGCGAAGTGGTGGCGATCGAACCGTCGGCGACCAACGCACGCGAAGTCGTCTTCCGCGATTCGCTGCGCGACAACGCAGGCAAGTCGCTGCAAAGCGGGTTCAGCTTCCTGCGTGGCGTAGCCGATGCCGAGCCCGCGACGAAAGTGAACGATCCGGAATCGACCCGCACAAAATTACTGGCGCGCTCGGCACAAATGCGCGCACGCATGGCAACGATGCAAGGCGATGAACTGCGCATCGAGCAAGCGCGCTACGATCTGCTGCAGACCATCATCGCGAACCTGAATTCCGCCAGCAATAAATCGCCCAACAAGTTGCGCTACACCATCGAGAGCCTCGCGCGCTCCATTCCAGAGTTGAGCGGTGAGAAGGTCGCCAAGGGTGATGAGAAACCCGTGAAGCATGTTTCACCCAGCATCTTCAGTGTCAGCTCCACCATCTTCGAGGTCACGCGCAAGCAGCGCGAACTCACCACCGCCATCGACCGTACCGCTGAGCTCAAGAAGCAAAGCATGGAAGTGATGAAGATGCTGCGCGCCGGCCTCGGCGAAGAAGAACCTAAGGAAGCAAAAGAGAAAGCCGACGCCGAAGAACCCGTCGCCGTACCAATGACAGCCGATGAACGCATCGACGCCTACAAAAGCATTGGCGGTCTCATCGTGCCGCTGGGCGAGACCATGCGTTGGATCGACGCCAGCAAGCAGACGTTGAAAGAGTGGAGCGAAGTGCTGCAGCAATATCGCGAGCAGCTGCTGCGCCAGCTGGCGGTCTATGTCGGTATCCTCATCGCCACGTTGCTCATCACCATCCTGCTTTCCGAGCTCGCGCGCCGCGCGCTGAAGAAGGTGAATGACCCCAAGCGCAAACGCAAACTCAATGCCGTGCGCCGCATCGGCACTGGCATCGCCATTGTCTTCGTGCTGCTGCTCAACTTCATCAGCGACTTTGGCTCCTTCGCCACCTTCGCTGGCTTCATGACCGCCGGTCTGGCCGTCGCGCTGCAAAGCGTGCTGCTCTCACTGGTCGCTCATTTCCTGTTCTATGGTCGCTATGGTGTGCGCAACGGCGACCGCGTGAATGTGGCGGGCGTCACCGGCGATATCGCTCAGATCGGCTGGGTGCGTTTCTACCTGCGTGAGCTGCGCGAGACCGAATCGGGCGAGCTCGAACCCACGGGTAAGACCGTGGCGCTGCCCAATTCCATTCTCTTCCAGAATGTGGCGTTCACCAAATACGCCAATTAGCTATTGTTATAATACAGCAGCTTAGAGTGGGCCTGCGGGCCACATTTCATC
>JBEIOT010000028.1:0-12290 GCA_040377415.1 Azospirillum sp.
CTCGGCTTTATCGCCAAAGCCATTGAACAGGATGTTATAGCCGACCTTGGCCAGTTCATGGGCAATGCCAAGCCCAATGCCCGAGGTGGAACCAGTGACGATGGCGTTTTTGCTCATACATGCTCCTTAAATTGATTGGGCGCACGTTAGGCCAAGTATCATCAATAGCCAATTAAAAGCCGGAATGGGTCTTCAGAAACTCTGTTTCTTCATCGGTACTCGCACGACCAAGGACCGCATTGCGGTGTGGAAAACGGCCGAATCGCGCAATGATATCGCGATGCTGTCGCGCGAAATCGAGCGAATATTCCATGTTGAGCTCGGCAAATCGCGCCACTGCTTGCTCCTGCACATCCAGCTTCTCGGCATGTTGCAACGGCATATAAAGGAACATGAGTTCTTCCGTGCTCAAGCGCACGTTGAAGCCTTTGGCGATACCAAGCTCGGCCAGCGTCAGCGCCAGATCGTCACTTGCAAAAGCCTGCGGCGAACCACGGAACATATTGCGCGGGAACTGGTCGAGGATGATGACGAGCGCCAATAATCCGCGCGGGCTGTCTTTCCACTCGGCATGCGCCCCATCGCGCACATGCTCATACAAAATGGCGAACCGCCGGCGGATATCCGCATCGAACGCCTCACTTTTAGCGAACCAGTGCGGTCGCGTCTCATCGGAGAACCAAAACTGCAGGATGTCATCGGGCGTAAACATTGCCCGAGTATGCAGGTTTTGGGATAAAGAGGGAGTAGGAAAATGGTGGCTCGAGGGTGATTTGAACACCCGACCAAGGGATTATGATTCCCCTGCTCTACCACTGAGCTACCGAGCCGCCCTTTGGTTAGGTGCGGCAAACTAGCGGGAAATTTTGCCCTGTCAAGCGAGCACGCTTACCCGCGCCCATTACTCGGCCCTTTTTGTGGGTCCTCGGGCTTGTCGCCGAAGAGTTTCTTTAGCAATGCAGCGGTTTCCGGCTTCTCCCCACCCGTTATCTCTGGTCGCTGCCCCCCGATTTCGGGCTGCGAGATCGCGGTCTGCGGCGGCAACGCCAGATAGCAATATTTGATGGCTTCCACGACCGGTCGGTAGATGACTTCATCATCGTAGAACGCATCGTACTCAGCTTCGATGGTCCATAACGCCTGGATGTCCGGTGGGGTCGGCTGGCGTGCCGGCTTGCCATGCCAAAGATCTAGCACGCGGCTGGCAGAGATCACGTGCTCATCGTCGTCATCTGGGGCGGCGATATCTTCTCTGCGCAATGTGCGCTCCGCCAACGGTATATCCATCAGGTCCTGCAGCACTTCACCCAGGTACGGCATACGCTGCGCCACATGGATGAGGAAAGCTTGTTTCTCTTGCGGCGACCAGGCAACGGTCATCGCGTCCACGTCCAGCTCCCGCTCCTTGGCGGCAAGCAAGGTATCGTAACGGTCGGATGCTTGTTGCTCGTGATCAGTCACCGGCATCTCCTGAGACGGCAGATAGTAGCAGCGACCACACAGAACATCATGAAGTTTTTATGAAAGCTGCAGTGAATCCAGAGCCGATTTCAGGTCGTAGATGAAACGCGAGGATTCTTCATCCTTGTAATACTCAGCCGGACCGCCCCAGACGGGATTGGGCCAGGCGGGGTCGCCTTTATAACGGGCGATGACATGCACATGCAGCTGTGGCACTTGGTTGCCCAGCGTGGCGATGTTCAGCTTATCCGGGGTCACAAGTGCTTTTAGGATGTGCGATACAACAGCGATCTCATCGGAAAGCTGGTGCTGGGTTTCACGGTCGAGGTCGATCCACTCGCTGGCACCCCCTACGCGCGGCACCATCACCAGCCACGGGAATTTTTTGTTGTCCATCAGCCGCACATTGCATAACGGCAGGTCGGTGATAGAGATGGAATCGCGCGCCAGGCGCGTATCCAGTTCAAAACGGGTGGGATCATGGATCATCGAAAAAACCTAGTATCTATGCTGCGCGGGGACACGCCATGGGTCTATGTGTATGTGCTGCTCATTCCCTTCGTCAACTGGAGCTTCGCGCATGTACCAACACTGCCGCTAGCCGATGGCGGCACATTCTCGCCGCTGGCCATTGTTACCGGGCTGGTACTAGTGGTGCGCGATTTTGCGCAACGCGAGATCGGGCATACGATCTTCATTCCGCTCATCATCGGCATTGCGGTGTCGTTCGCCATGGCCCCGCCCGCCATCGCGCTAGCCAGCGCTGCTGCCTTCGCCATCAGCGAAACGGTGGATTGGGCGGTCTATACCTTCGTGAAGCGTCCGCTGTCGCAGCGCGTGCTCATTTCATCGGCCATCGGCGCACCGATCGACTCGGCGGTGTTCTGGCTACTGGCGAGCCTCGCCGTAGCGGGAGTATTCACGTGGATGACGGTACTCACCGCCATCGCCAGCAAATGGCTGGGCGTGGTGGTCGTCTATTTCCTGCTGAAACGCCGCGAGACTAAGCGAACACACGCTTGAAGATCGTGTCGACGTGTTTGGTGTGATAGCCAAGATCGAACAATGCGGTAAGCTGTTTGGCATTAAGGTGTTTGGTCACCTCTTTGTCCTTCTTCAGCTCGGTCAGGAAATCCTTGCCCTGCTCCCACACTTTCATGGCGTTGCGCTGCACGGTGGCATAGGCATCTTCGCGGCTCATGCCTTGCTGCGTTAGCGTCAGCATCACGCGCTGGCTGAACACTAAGCCTTGCAGCTGGTTCAGGTTCTTCTCGAAATGTTTGGGATACACGACCAATTGGTCGATCATGCCTGCGAGGCGATGCAACGCAAAATCCAGCGTCACCGTAGCATCCGGCCCGATCACGCGCTCGACCGAGCTGTGCGAAATATCGCGTTCGTGCCACAGCGCTACGTTCTCTAGCGCCGGGTTCACATAACCACGCACGATGCGCGCTAAGCCGCAGAGATTTTCGCTAAGCACTGGGTTGCGCTTGTGGGGCATAGCGCTTGAACCTTTTTGGCCCTTGCTGAAGAATTCTTCGGCTTCCAACACTTCGGTGCGCTGCATGTGGCGAATTTCGGTGGCGATATTCTCGATGCTGGATGCGATGACGCCCAACGTGGCGAAATACATGGCGTGGCGGTCACGCGGGATGACCTGCGTCGAGATGGGCTCGACCGCGAGATCCATTTTTTCGGCCACATACGCTTCAACACGCGGGTCGATGTTGGCGAAGGTGCCGACAGCACCCGAGATCGCACAGGTCGCGATCTCTTCCTGCGCCCAGTTCAATCGGTCGAGGTTGCGCTCGAATTCGGCATAGAACCGCGCGAATTTAAGGCCCATCGTCACCGGCTCGGCATGAATGCCGTGGCTGCGGCCCATGGCCACGATGTTTTTGGTTTCAAAGGCGCGCTTTTTTAACGCGGCCAGCACCTTTTCGATTCCTTCGCGCAAAATATCGGTGGCACGCGACAGCTGCACCGCAAAACAAGTATCCAGTACGTCGGAGCTGGTCATGCCCTGGTGCAGGAATCGGGCTTCGTCGCCCACTTGCTCAGCCACGTAGGTGAGGAACGCGATCACATCGTGCTTCGTAGTGCGCTCGATCTCGTCGATGCGGGCGATGGCCTTGGCGTCGAACTTCAGCGGCGCTTTCGCCCAAATGGCTTTCGCCGATTTCTTCGGGATGGCTCCAAGTTCCGCCATGGCCGTGGCGGCGTGCGCCTCGATCTCGAACCAAATTTGGAATCGTGTTGCGGGCTGCCACAGGGCAACCATTTCGGGACGTGAATAACGGGGGATCATAATGCCTTCCTTGTGCGGGCGGCATTCTACCGGTCAAGCGGCTTGATTCAACGAAAAACTAGCTGCGGAAAGAACTTCCAGCGGCAATGCGGGCGATCTTGGACATCTTGGGGACGTTCGGCGTCGGCTTGTCGCCGTGATCGGCATCAAGAGCCGCGGCCAATGCAGCCATTTTGCTGCCTTTGGCCGGCTTGTTATCGTGATCATGCGAATCAGTACGCGCATGCGTATCAAGGTCATCGCCCTTGGCGAGCAACTTGCCGTCGATAAGCGGATTGCGCGCCACACCATTGACGCGCTGTTCATAATGCAGGTGCACACCGCTGGCGACACCGGACTTACCCATCACGCCGATCTGTTCGCCTTGTTCCACGCGCTCACCCACTTTGGGCATTTGCGAACCGGTCATGTGGCCATAGCGGGTTTCGGTACCATCCGCGTGGCCAATTACCACCAGATTACCATAGCCAGTCGCGCGGCCCGAGAACAACACGATGCCCTTCGCCGAAGCGAGGATGTCCGAACCGCCAATGAGGTCGAGGCCTTTGTGATTGGTGCTAGCACCTTTAATACCGGTATTGCGACGCCCCATGCTCGAGGTCACCGTCACATCGCCACGCACGGGGTTGCTGTGCTGCACTTTTTCGCCGTTGCCTTCTTCCTGCTGGAACGCTTTCCATTTCGGAATGGCTTTCGAATCGCGAATGCTATTTGCCGAGCTAACTTTTTCGCTGTGCGGGATTTCGGTGTTATCGCGCTCGTTCTCGTTGAGGGCGCTGTTGTCGCCAAAGATAAGCTCGACCAGCCACTCGGGCAGGAACGCGCCAAAAATAGATTTACAGACCGACATGATGACGCTGTTCATGTCACCATCGCGTGCGGTGTTGCGGCTATTCTGTGCTTCTGCCTCACGCGCACCATCATTGGTCTTACCCGCTTCGGCCACTTCTTTGCTGCGATCCGGAGCACCAGTACGCATGATTTTTGGGTTAATGACTTCCAACGCCGTCGGGCGCTCGGAAGCCGGAAGCGACTGCATAATTTTCAGGAAGTCGCGCGCCGTTTTGTCCGACGTCGCGTTGATCTTGCCGTTCGCATCGGTAAAGCCGGTGCAGCCACGCGTCGATGCATCCGTGCCGTTGGGATGGATGCCGAATGCGCTGCGGCCTGCACCACCGAGTTCACCCATATTGCTGGCATTGCCAAGCGGAACGAAATAACCCGCCGCACCGTTAGAATAGCTCATACCTTCACGGCCAAGCTCGTCGGTGCGGTTGGTGCTGATACGGTTCCACTCGATGGGGTATTGCGCGGTGATGCCACGGCCGAGATCGCTCGTCAGCCCGGGCAGGAAGTTGCTTTTGCCGCCAGAATTCGCATAGCCGCTCCACACCGCCTTGCCCGATGGATCGAGCAGCGCCATTTCGGTAGAGACCTGTTTGCCGCGCGCTTCACCCGTCGCCACCACCACCAAACGGTAGCGATTCTCGGCGACCGAGGAGTTCAAAGGCAAATTGGAAAGGTTCAAGGCCATGATTGCATCTTACATCGCAACCATGACAGTCATGTGACAGTTTCGTCGATTTTTGGGGATAAATCAGTACTCAATGGCCACCGGGTCCAGCGAGCGCCACAGGTACCAGCTAGCCACCGTCCGATAGGGCGCCCAACGCTTGGCAAGCTTCTGATAATCAGCAGGTTTTTTCTTCTTTCGGGCTTTGGGGTAATAATGCCGGTCCACCGCCTTTAAAATAGCCAGGTCCTTCACCGGGAAAATGTCCGGCCGATTCAAGAAGAAGATAAGGAACATCTCCACCGTCCAACTGCCGATACCCTTGATGGCCACCAGCTCCTCCATCACCTCGGCATCGGTGCGCGCATCCCAGTATTTCTGGTCGACATTCCGGTCATGGAAGAATTGGGATACATTCCGTAAGTAACTGAGTTTCTGCCCGGAAAGGCCGCAAGCGCGCAGCTTTTCATCACTCATTGTCAACAGGCGCTTGGGGGTCAGTGGGTTCACCGTTTTTTCGACCTTCGCCCATACCGAATCGGCCGCCTTGGTCGAGATCTGCTGGCCCACGACCGAACGCAGCAAGGTCTGGTAGCCATCGCCACGCGTGCGCAACCCCTCACCTTTATAATGAGTAATCAGACTCGCCATAATGGGGCATTGCTGCGACAGCGCACTGGTCGCCTCATCCCAGTAATGTGGATAGCCTGATTGGATGCTTGCCTTCGCCATGATGCGCTTTATACCCGATTCATTATCAGGAGTAAGTTATGGCCGCCGCACAGAAAATCAACACCGCAACCCGCATCGAGACCGATAGTTTCGGCGAGATCGCCGTACCCAGCGACAAATACTGGGGTGCGCAGACCAGCCGCAGCCTGATGAACTTCAAGATCGGCGGCGAGACGATGCCCAAACCGCTCATTCATGCATTCGGCACCCTAAAGCGCGCTGCTGCCACCGTGAACATGAAAATGGCCGGGCTGGACAAGAAACTTGGCGATGCCGTCGTCGCTGCCGCCACCGAAGTGATGGAAGGCAAACTCGACGACCACTTCCCGCTCGTCGTCTGGCAGACCGGTTCCGGTACGCAGACCAACATGAATGCTAACGAAGTGATTTCCAACCGCGCGATTGAAATGCTTGGCGGCACCATGGGCAGCAAAAAACCAGTTCACCCGAATGACCACGTGAACATGGGCCAAAGCAGCAACGATAGCTTCCCCACCGCCATGCACATCGCTGCGGCACAAGAAGTGGTGCACAAGCTCATCCCCGCCATCGACACGCTTCGCAATGCGCTCAACGACAAGGCGCAAGAGTTCAAGGACATCGTCAAGATCGGTCGTACGCACTTGCAGGATGCTACACCCCTCACCCTCGGTCAGGAATTCTCAGGCTACGTGCAAGCACTCGATGACAATCGTCGCCGCATCGAGAACGCGTTGCATGATGTGCTGCAACTGGCGCAGGGCGGCACTGCCGTCGGTACTGGCTTGAACGCCAAGAAGGGTTTTGATGTGGCGTTCGCCGAAGAAGTCGCGCGTATTACCCAAATGCCGTTCGTGACTGCACCGAACAAGTTCACGTCGCTCGCCACGCACGATGCACTCGTTGATCTCTCCGGCGTACTCAACACCATCGCCGTGTCGCTGATGAAAATTGCCAATGATATTCGCTTGCTCGGCAGCGGCCCGCGCTGCGGTATCGGCGAGCTGAGCCTGCCCGAGAACGAACCCGGCAGCAGCATCATGCCCGGCAAAGTGAACCCCACGCAAAGCGAAGCCATGACCATGGTCGCCGCGCAAGTCATGGGCAATCACGTCGCCGTCACCATTGGCGGCAGCAATGGCCATTTCGAACTCAACGTGTTCAAACCGGTCATCGCCTACAACGTGCTGCAGTCGATTCGCCTGTTGGCCGATTCATGCAATAGCTTCACCGAGAATTGCGTTGTGGGCATCGAAGCCAACCGCGACCGCATCAATCAGCTACTCAACGAATCGCTGATGCTGGTGACCTCGCTTAACCCGCATATCGGCTACGACAATGCGGCAAAGGCGGCGAAGAAAGCGCACAAGGAAGGCACCACACTGAAAGCAGCGGCAATGGCCCTTGGCTTGCTCACCAGCGAACAATTCGATGAATGGGTACGCCCTGAGAAGATGATCTCGCCGAACTAAGCGGCGTGGATGTGGCCCGCGACAACCAGCGTGCGGGCCGTCACATCACGTTGCGCATCCTGCACCAGGATGTAATCCGTATCGAAGGTGGAGATGACGAAGACCGGCACCTCCGCCGCCGCCAGCAGGCGCGATACTTCTGCCAACACACCAGTCACACCAAGGTCGAACGGCCCATGCAGCTTCAACACGGCATACCCTTCCTGCTTACGGTCCGCTACCGGCAGCATGCCTTGAGGGCACACGATGCTCACCTCATCCTGGGTGCGCGTATAGGAAAGAAACTCGCCCGCGAGCATCGGCAGATCCGCCGTTGGGTCACACCGGTATATCCCGTAAAGCCCATTCAAAAAACTGAAGGTCAGCTGCATTAGTAGCTGCGGTAGCGCGCTTTGCCGGGCAGAATGATCTCGGTCGCGCCGATGAAACCGGCGTTAGGATCATTCACCCACGGCTCCATTTTAAGCTCCACGCCGCGCCGTGCATCCGCTGAAAGACGCTTGTAAGCAGCATCGTTCGTGTTGCGCACGTCGTTCTCGAAATACAGGGTCGTATCGTAGACTGGCATGTTCGGCGCTTTTATGCGCACATGAATGCGCGGCGCTTGGTTCTTCAGTGCCGCCGGGAACAGCGTAATGAATTGCGCGCCGCCATTATTATCGCTGTAGGTACGACCTGCACCGCTGAACACCGCGTTAGGATTCGCTTTTTCAGAAGCACCGATGATGCGGAAATTGCCGAACGGGTTCACTTGCCACAGCTCAACGATGGCTCCTTGGATCGGCACACAACGTGTGTCGCGCAGGCGCAGTTGCACCAGCAAACGCTGCCCTTCGGCCGCCACCGATTTTCCGCTATAACGCGTAAGGTCATTACTTGTCGGAATGCTTCGCGCGCCCGGATAACTCATCGTAGGAATACGCGGACTGGCCGCACACATTTGCGGCGGCGCAACTTGTGCCGATGCAACGGCCGGCACTAATAACAGCAATGCCAGCAACGCGCGCATCAAGCAGCCTCGCCGTATGCAGCAGGCTTTTCATTGGCTTCGATATATTCGCGCAATGCGCTTTCTGCCCCCGCCAACGCATCAATAGCGAATGATAGCGGAACGGTCGGCGCTGTTTCGATCGTGGGGGCTGCGGTGGCAAGCAGTGATGCCATATCCGCACGCGCCTTATGTAATTGTGTCGCCATGGTGTGCAGCTCCATGCCCATTTCACCCAATGCCGAACCTTGCGCGGCGCGCGCCGCTTCGATCGCAACGTTGAGCGAGATGACGCTCGCCTGCTCGGCGATGCGGGCCATCAGGTGGTCCAGCGATTGCGCCGAGAGCGGGGTGTGCTGCGATGCATGGCGTTCGCGGCTTACAGCGCGTTCAGCCAGTTGCGCCGTGGCACCTTGCAGACGGTCAGCGATAACACGCAGCTGGCGGCCTTGCGCGGCACTGGGTGCCGCCGCCGTTTCCACCGCCTTCTCTTCTGGCTTGAACAGATCGGCCACGTTATGGCCCAGCTGCGTCAACAGCGCGCCCACGCTTTCCGTCGGCGTACGATCGGCCTTAATTTCTTCCAGCGACTTCTGCTGGCTTAGCGATTCGTAAAGCGCCGTGAAACGCAGCTTTTCGGCGTAATCAGCATGCGCATTCATGTCGATGGATGCTTCCGGCCCACGCAAATGCAGATCCACCGCATCCAGCAGGTTATTGATTCGGTGCTGCAGGCGCGAGAATTCATCATCCCGGCTATCGGGCGATAGACGCGCATGCCATTGTCCGCGCATGAACTGGCCCAGTGCCTGGCCCGCACGGTCGAGCATGGCCTTTTGCTTCTGCAAGCTGGCCACCAGCACGAATCCCGCCGCCGTGGTGAGGCAGATGCAAACAAAAACGGCGATGAACGAGAATTTCAATGCGAAGGACGCAAGCGCCGCCATGCCCGCTAAGGCAGTGATGACGGCAGCATGGTGCAGGCGGTTAAGCATGGCGCTAACCTACCGCAGCGTAAGGGAGTTGCAAGGTTTTAGTGGATGGAATGCGGGCCGCTCTGGAAGCGGCCATCGAGCGCCTGCCCGGTCACTGATTCGGCCCAGTTCTTGTCGGCCTGCGGTGCATCGCCGTCTTTGTCGCTGGCGCGTTCGCGCGTGCCGGGGTCACGTGCCACACTTTTTGCATGCACCACGCGAGTAGGTTTGTCATCGGGCGTCAGGATCGGGGTCGGCGCGGCGATGGGCACTTCGCCGCCTTCACGCATTTTTACTTCGCGCCCCATGTCGAGTGCATTGCTCTTGATATCGCGCAGCGCTTCACCCGAGCGCTTGAAGTCGAAACGCACCGTCGAATCGATGAACTTGTAAATGGCTTTATCCATCGCACCCAGGCCACCATCGGCCGGGCGTTCATCTACGCGCAGCGCGGTCTCGGCCTTGGCGATCATATACGGAGTATACGACAGCGCGTTGTCGCTGAATTCATGCATAAAGGTTTGGCGCGCCGTGCGCCCACCGGTGCCGGCGCCCGTATCCAGCAAATTACCGATGCGGCCACCTTGCGGCAGGTAGTTGCCAAGGCTTTCCGCCGCGCCACCGATCTTGTAGGAAGCCCAACCGAACGGCATGAGGAGCGTGCTGAACAGGCCTTTGCCCAAATGTGCTTTGCACAGCTCACCCGCCATTTTCATCGAATAGGGTCCACTGTTCTTTAGCAGCTCCGGCGTCTTCATCATGCTATGACCATCGACAATGCAGTCTGCCACATTGGATGTCTGAGCGAGGCTCGTTTCTGCTGCGTCATACATATGACGCCAATTGCCGAATTTATCCTGCCGAACGACTTTCTGCCCGTTCTCGCTCGTCAGCAGCAACCCATTAAGCTTCTCATCCTGATTCTGCACGATCGGTGCCGCACGCCATTTACTTTGCGACACGCGCATCACCCAGAACGGCACCACCGCCGGGTTCATGTACAGGTTCGCTTTAATAAAGCTCTTCGCCACATAGCGTGCACCATAGCCAACGGTGTCCACGGTCGAAGCAATAGGGTTCGTGGGCAGATGCGGCTTGATGCTGAAGCCATGTTCCTGCCATTTCTGCATCTGGCGACCCACGGCGTCATACGTCTCGCGATACATCAAGGTCAGCCAGTTGTAACCAACGAAGCGTGCATGCAGATCGATCGCACCGGGCAACTGGAAATCGCCCATGATCTTACCAGTACGGTCGATATGCGTTGAGCCACCGTTATAGCCCTTATCGAACGTTAGCTTGCTATCGGGGAAGTGATGGGCGGCCAGCAAGTTGCGCTGCCAACGCATCTGGTAGACATAGGGCAGCGCCACGGCCCAGTCTTCGCCCATGTTCTTGCTAAGCACGCGCCAGGTAGTGCGCAGGGTCGATTTTGCCCAACGATCGAAATCGAAATGTTTCTTCTCGCCCGGCTTTGCGATCTCGCCCTTATCGTTGAGCATGTAGGTCTTGCCGTTATTCGGGTCGAGCGACTGGATGATATTACGCGTGCCCGCATCGCCCAGCGAACCAGCAGCGAAGCTTGCGGTCACCTGTACGATCTCAGCTCCAAGGCTGTGGCCTGGCATGTAGCCCGGATTCGTGTGGAAATAATTTTTCGGACGGAACGTGACCGCGTTCTCGGCATACATCTTTTTCAACGAGCTGTTAGCGCCGCCAGGTGCGATGCCATGCACGAACCACTGGATCGGCTTGCCGAATACCGTGTCGTAACCCTTCGCGATCTTCTGCGATAGATTGGCTTGGCCCCACTGCGTCCAGCTGCTGATATCCTCGGGGCGATAGTTCTGCAATTGCGCGCGCGAAATACGGTCCACTGCCGTCATGGCGAACGCACCCACGATGCCACGCGACACAAGACGGATCGTCGCACGCCCCTTGGTCGTGTCGCTCCACAACGGTTTGTCGGATTCGCCAGCGCGGCCGAAGAGGTAGCTCGAGTAGCTCGTGTTCTCCGGAATTTGGTCGCGCGGTTGCTTCACGCGCGAGGACTCGACCTTGCCGGTCGCCTCATTCGATTCGACGTCCTCATTCACTGTTGGTTTTTCAACCATGGCTTTAAGTCACGGAACTCCTAGTTTTTCTCACTTTAAAATCTACCACAGCGGCCCCAACCGATATGTGAAGGTTTCATGACATTCGGAGGTATTTTTGATGCCGTTTGGCCACAGCTAACCCGCTGTTTCACCCGAATGTTTCAGTTGTGTGAAGATTGCAGCCAACCAGCGTTTTCGCCGCGAAGTTTCCACGCGCGTGAGCTATGCTAGGGCAGAATGAAAAGCCTTACCAACATCCTGAATCGTTCGACGGTACTACGCGGCGGGGCCGGATTGCGTGCGGCCGAGTGGATGGCGGAGAACGCCTACATCCCGCCCGGCGCGCACCGACTGCTCACCGCGGGCGGCCTGACCCTGGGCCTGTGGGGTGGCCGCGAGATCATGGACGTGATCGTCGGTCGCGATGGCAAGACCGGCAAACCCGTCGAGCGCGACCAGGTCGTTGAGATCCTGCGCCCCTTCCACGGCGTGATGACCTACAACCCCTACTCCGACCATGCCGCTGACCGCTGGAAGTCGGTGATCGATAAACTCTCGCCGATGATCCTTGGTGGGCTTGGCGCGTATTTTGGCTCGAAGTCCTACATCCATTACCCCACCAGCATGCAGCATGGCGCCAGCAAAGCCGTGCTCGATGCCATCGGTAAGAACAAATTCAGCCTACTCAACGCCGACGCGTACAGCAACATCCGTCAGGGCGACACCATCCGCAAAGTGGCAAGCCCCCTCTTCGCCATCGGCTC
>JBEIOT010000062.1:0-9367 GCA_040377415.1 Azospirillum sp.
CCTATTCGGTTAAGCTCGCCACTGAGAAGTAAGTCGCTGACCCATTATACAAAAGGTACGCCGTCACCCCTTACGAGGCTCCGACTGCTTGTACGTATGCGGTTTCAGGGTCTATTTCACTCCCCTCATCGGGGTTCTTTTCACCTTTCCCTCACGGTACTTGTTCACTATCGGTCGCTAGAGAGTACTTAGGCTTGGAGGGTGGTCCCCCCATGTTCAAACAGGATTTCACGTGTCCCGCCTTACTCTAGGACTTAAAAAAGCGTTACCTATACAGGGCTATCACCTATTGTTGCCAGTCTTTCCATACTGTTCTAGTTTACTTTTAAAAGCCACTTGCCTGGTCCGCGTTCGCTCGTCACTACTAGCGGAGTCTCTTTTGATGTCCTTTCCTCCGGCTACTGAGATATTTCAATTCACCGGGTTCGCTTAAATACCCTATGTATTCAGGTAGATATACTTCTCTACTGAGTTCAAAGCACAACACTCAACATCAGGTTCGGTTACCCGTTGCTAGTGTCAAATGTTGGATATTGAACTCAAGAAGTGGGTTTCCCCATTCGGAAATCTTCGGATCAAAGTTTTTTCACAACTCCCCGAAGCTTATCGCAGTGTAACACGTCCTTCATCGCCTCTTATCGCCAAGGCATTCACTATATGCCCTTCTCATGTTTTATTTAATAACTGAATTCTATTATTCATAAAATCCTTAGATCTAGCTCGAACGTTCAAGACGTTCGGCTTTCAATTTTGGCGCTTGATTGATTTAAATGATGCACTTCACGCACAGAACAAAACAGGCTGTCCGTCGTTAAAGTCTTCTGATCAGTTAGCGGTTGGGGCTGCGGTTGAACCGGCTCCTGCCCGTCACTTACTGGGAAAACGAAAACTCCTTAAAGGCCTTTTCGCGTTCTGCTGTGCTGTGCGAACTAATTTTCAATCAGCATCAACGTCATTATGGCTTCCAATTAAATGGGTGGGTTCCAGTGCGATCGTCCGGTTAGACAATGGAGATCGCTTGGCTCAAGAACACCGCTCATAATGCGCGTTGTAGATACCTATTCACTTATCACTCAGCAGTGAGGTCACTTTTCCGTCGATGCACGCATCTAGGGGGTTCTCACATTCCCCGGCGGTTTCACTTTCGTGGCCCCGTCGAGGGATGGGCGTTATAATAGCGAAGACTCGCCTGAGTCAACCAAGAAAGTGAAAATAATTCACAACCTATTTTTACCCCTGTGAAACCCGCACAAATCCTAGGGTTTTGGGCTGTGAACCGCTTCGCATTTTTTGCATCCACCACAAAAAATACGAAAATAATTTGCCCGAATGCCCCCCTGATACCCTCCAGACCCCCGCACATGGCAAATTGATGGGGCGCTTTCTAGGTTCGAACCATCGATCATCACCATGGAGAATCCTATGAAACTGGCTTCCACCCTTATTCTTGGCAGTATGCTCGCACTGACAGCGTGCGGCCACACACAAAATGACCGTGCGCTTTCTGGCGCAGGTATCGGCGCTGCTGCAGGCGCAGCTACTGGCGCTATTGTCGCCGGCAACCCCTGGGCTGGTGCGGCCGTAGGCGGTGCGATCGGCGCTGGCGCAGGCGCGGCGGTCGGGGCACTCACGACGTCCGATGACGTGAATCTTGGCAAACCGACGTGGCGCTAGTATAACCGCCACGAAACGGGGGATTGCTAGATGAGATCGACAGCTTTGATTGCTGTATTGTCCTGCGCATTATTGCTTAGCGCGTGCGGCGAATCGCGCCTTGAGCGCGCAGGCTCGGGCGCAGTCATCGGCGGTGTCACTGGGTTTGCCGTAGGTACGGTATGCTGCGCTAACCCGCCAGCCGGCATGATGTGGGGCACAGCGATCGGTGCTGGTGTGGGCGCTGTAACCGGTGCCATCCTTTCCGAACCGCTCTTCATGAACCATGAAGCCCAATACTGGCCCTACGATCTTAGCCAGCAATAGTTAGCGCTGCAGAGCGCTCTCAGGCGCATTTGCATCGCGCTGCTGCTCGCTGCGGCGATGGCTGCCAATAACAATTGCGGCCACACCAGCCACCACGCCTGCCCCGGCCAATAACCAGCCTTTGCGGCCCGATTTTGCAGCGGTCTCTACCGTATTCGATACGCTGCTTGCATGAGCATGGCTATGCCCGTGGCCACAACCGGTACCGCACGCATGCGCAACTTTTTCAGCGACTTTAGCAATGGGGGTCGTTTCTACAGCATTGCGCGCCATCGCAGCAGGCGGCTTTTCAAGCCAATGCTCCAACGGCGCAAAGCGTGGCTCCGCCTGCATCTTTTGGGGCATTACATTCGCTTTTAACGTGGACGATATCGTGTTTGGCATCGCCTGCCTTACCGTGATGGGCTGCGTAAAATCGATGGCATCACGTGTGAACAGCGGACCCGAAGCGGGTTGCGTGGCGGGCGTCAATGGCGCAATGGCGGGCTCACCCAATCCATCGACACGAACCCAGAATTTGCTGAGCTTTTGACGCATACCGCGCAAGATGCTTGGCGGCGCTTCAGCCGCAGCTGTGCGCTCGGCACGTGCCACTTTACCGAGGATCTTGGTATGTTCTTCACGTGCCAGCTCATCCGACAGGTAATAAGGTGCATCACTGGCATGGCCCGCCGCCTCGCGCGCGGCGCGCTCATGGCCCGTGGCTCTATATTCTGTGCGACCCTGTACTACTTTCGGCGCTTCAGCGACCGTGGCGGGCACTGCTTTAAGCACCGGTGGCGCTTGTTCTGTCAGCTCCAACATCGGTTCAGCAATGCTTTCGCCCAGCAGTTTCTCGGGCGGCCATGCTTTATCCGGGTCGAGATCTGTCATCGGATGCAATGGCTCCACTCTAGGAAAGCCTTCCGCAGGCTCACCGCGCAACCGAGTGCGCACACGCTGCACTAAGCCGGGCTTTGGCGCGGCGGCAGGTGCGGCATGGGCGATCTCTTCCACGGGTGCAATGGTGGAAACGACAGGGGTCTGCGGCACGATGGCAGGCTCAGCCACTACTATTGCAGGTGCGGGTGCTGGCGCGGGCTCTACTAACTTAAGAACTGGCGTAGAAACTGGTTTTGGGGCGACAGGCTGCACGGCAGGCGCAATGCGGCGGTTTTCCTTAAAAGCCGCATGCACCGCGCGCTCCATTGGCATAAAAGGCTTTCCAGCCTCGCTGCACACCCCATGCAAGGCTTCGCGCGCTTTCAACACGGCGGCATGGGGCTCCGCAAGCGTCCGCAACGAACGACGCACATTGCCCAGTTTGCTTTCATAACCTGCTTCGTGGAACAGCTTGCCCAGCGCGCCCTCGCGCTCGAACAACTGCGTGAACGCTTCATAATCCGTATCGGGCAGCTGCACCGGGCGCTCGCGGCTGATATCAAGGAATTCATGCACCTTTTGTGGCAACGGCGCTAAACGCTTAAATTCGGCGCCAATAGCTTCACGCATGCTGGGCGAGGCGTCGATCTGGCTCGCTAGCGCGTCGAGGTTCGCTTGCAAGCCGTCGCGATACGCCGCGCGGGTGATATACGCTTGCTTCAGCTGCGCCTGAGCGCTTTCAATGCGTTGGGATAGATCGCCCATAAGGAGTCCTCATTCAAAAATACCACCCACTTTACCCCGCGCGTAGCTTGGATTTTATGACGTTTTCGTGAAATGACGGTTGGGGCTTTGCATGGGGGCTGGCGCGCGCTATATCCACAGGGTGCAAGCGCTGCAAATTCGCCACATCGCCATTAACACAACCTTAGGAATTTTATGCGAATCTGGAATCGTACGGTGATGGAAATCGAAGATTTTGAGATCCGTATGGGTGCACCTAAAGGCGGTGGCCACTCGGGCAGCGAAGCCGAAGGCGAATTGATGATCGCCGATCCGGCCTTAAAGCCTCAACGGCCGCCGATGTATAAGGTGATCCTGATGAACGACGATTATACCCCGATGGATTTCGTGGTGGGAATGTTGGAATCAGTCTTCAACAAGGACCACAACGAAGCGCTGGAGATCATGCTCCAGGTCCATAACAAAGGTGCCGGCCTGTGTGGGATCTTCACCCGCGACGTGGCCGAGACCAAAGCGGGCATAGTCGTCGAGCATGCACGGATCAACGAATACCCCCTTCAGTGCACCGTGGAAAAAGAATAGCCTCGCACCGAAAGAAAAAGAATATGCTGTCCAAGAACTTAGAAGCCACGCTCCATAACGCCTTGGCCATTGCCAAGAACAAGCGCCATGAATACGCCACGCTTGAGCACTTGCTGCTCGCGCTGACCGAAGACGCCGACGCGATCAGCGTCCTGAAAGGCGTTGGGGTGAACGTTGCCGACCTCAAACGTACGATCATCGATTTCATGGCCACCGAGCTGCAATCGCTGGTCATCGACCATGTGGATGAAGCTCGCCCTACCGCAGGATTTCAACGGGTTATCCATCGTGCAGCCATCCATGTGCAGTCCGCTGGCAAGTCCGAAGTCAACGGCGCCAACGTGCTCGTTGCCCTGTTCAGCGAGCGTGAATCGCACGCCGTGTTCTTCCTTCAGGAGCAGGACGTCTCGCGCCTCGACGTGGTCAATTTCATCAGCCATGGCATCGTGAAGTTCGGCGACCTCGCCCGCCTGCAGCACCGCGATCATTCCGAAGAAGAGATGGACGACGGCAGCATCCGCTACACCGCTAATCAGCAAAAAGCCGAGAAAAAAGAAGAGGAAAGCAAAGACCCCCTTACCTTGTATGCGGTCAACCTCAACAAAAAGGCCCAGACGGGCAAGACCGACATCCTCATCGGCCGCGAAAAAGAGATCGAGCGCACGGTGCAGATCCTTTGCCGCCGCACCAAGAACAACCCGCTCTTCGTCGGCGAAGCTGGCGTGGGCAAGACCGCCATCGCCGAAGGCCTCGCCCTGCGCATCACCCGTGGCGAGGTTCCGCAGGTCCTGCGCAACGCGGTCATCTTCTCCCTCGACATGGGCGCACTGCTTGCTGGCACCCGCTATCGCGGCGATTTCGAAGAGCGCCTCAAGGCCGTCATCAAGTCGGTCGAAAAGCTCCCGCATGCGATTATGTTCATCGATGAGATCCACACCATTATCGGTGCTGGCTCAACCTCGGGTGGTGCATTGGATGCCTCTAACCTATTGAAACCAAGCCTCGCACGCGGAACGCTGCGCTGCATGGGCTCCACAACCTTTAAGGAGTATAACCAGACCATCGAGAAGGACCGCGCGCTTGCTCGCCGCTTCCAGAAGATCGATGTGTATGAGCCCTCGGTCGAGGACTCGGTCAAGATCCTTCGTGGCCTAAAACCCTACTACGAAGAGCACCATAATGTGCGCTACGCCCCGGCTGCCATCGAAGCCGCGGTGGAGCTGGCCAACCGTTACATTCACGATCGCAAACTGCCCGACAAAGCCATTGATGTTATTGATGAAGCAGGCGCAGCCCAGATGCTTCTGCCCGCCGCCAAGCGCAAGAAGACCATCGGCCTGCACGAGATCGAGGATGTGATCGCCAAAATGGCCCGCATGCCCACCAAAACGGTGACGCAGGACGACGCGGAGGTACTGAAAAACCTCGAGAAAAACCTGAAACTGACCGTCTTCGGCCAGGACAACGCCATCGACGAGCTAAGCAGCGCCATTAAAATGGCCCGTGCTGGCCTGCGCGAAGAGACCAAACCGATGGGCTGCTACCTCTTCACCGGCCCCACCGGCGTCGGCAAGACCGAAGTCGCCAATGCCCTCGCCAAAACACTGGGCATGGAACTAGTCCGCTTCGACATGTCCGAGTACATGGAGAAGCATTCCGTTTCCGGTTTGATCGGCGCTCCTCCTGGCTATGTCGGCTTCGAGCAAGGCGGCCAGCTCACCGACGCCGTCGACAAGAATCCCTACTGCGTGGTGCTGCTCGACGAGATCGAAAAAGCCCACCCGGACGTGTTCAATATCCTCCTGCAGGTGATGGATTACGGTCGCCTGACCGACCAGAACGGCAAGGTAGTGAATTTCCGCCAGTGCATCCTCGTGATGACCAGTAATGCGGGTGCGAGCGATGCTGCCCGCCACGCGGTGGGCTTTGGTGCCGGCACCCGTGGCGACACGGCGGTGAGCGAAACGCTCAACAAGCTGTTCACCCCCGAGTTCCGCAACCGCCTCGACGCCATCATTCCGTTCGCCCACCTCACCCGCGATGTGGTCAAACATGTGGTCAACAAGTTCATCTACCGCCTCGAATCGCAGCTGTCCGAGCGCAACATCACCATCAGCCTTTCTGAGCAGTGTCTCAATTGGTTAGCGGAACATGGCTACGACAAATCCATGGGTGCGCGCCCGCTTGCACGCCTCATTGCTGACAAGATCAAGAAGCCGCTGGCCGAGGAAGTGCTGTTCGGCAAACTGGTCAAAGGCGGCAGCGTGAAGATCGACGCGCCCAACGACGATAAGGACGCCGCACTGAAGTTCAGCTACGGCACCGCCAAGGCCAAGCCAAAATCCAAGAAGACCCGCACCCGCGAGTCCGACGAGGAAATGGCGTAAGCGCTTACTTCGCCCAATGTCTTCACCAAACCTTCACACTGCGCAGGCTGCGTTTTGCTAGCATGCCGCCATGAGCGATCTTGGCAAGAATGGTAAAGAAGATCAGCCTCCCGCCCCCGACTGGGTCGAGCGGCTGGCGAAGTACAGTGCGCCGCATGCTGATCCTGTTTTCGCAGTGGCTAGCCACCAGACCGGTGACCATATTCAAGCGTGGCAAGTGAATCGCCGAACCGGTGAATTGGCGTTTAACCCGCCCGCTGCCTGGCGCGAGACCCACCAGTTCAGCGTCCCTAAAGGCCTGCGCAGCATGCTCGACGGCCGCTGCAAAGCATTCAGCAACGAGGTGCGTGACGGTCAAGCACTGGCCGTATGGCTTAAGCTCGATGCACTCAACCAATCGGTTCCCTATGAGCATGCCCGTGCGCAATTGGAAAAACGCGTCGACACCATGGCTAGCGCACTGAAAGAACGTTTCCAGCTCCGCTCGCTTGAAACCCGCATCTATTATCCCAGCGAGAAGATAAGCAAGGCGACGCGTGAGCGCGGTCACGAAGTGTCGGCCTGCGTGCTGATCGCCGTGCCTGCTGCCCGTGTTTCCGTGCTTAACAACGAGATAAAGCCTGCGATCCAGAATGCGCTAGAACAGCAAAAACGCCTCAAGCTTACCGACGAAGTACGCCCCGCCGCTGAGATCAGCGAAGGTATCGTTGAGCGAATGCTGGCCAAGCACCGCGACCCGCTAACGCATGAGGCCCGTGTCGAACGCCCCCTCTTCGCGCTGGATGAAATCGGCGAGAACATGTCAGCGGACGCGTATTGCACCGATCTGCGCTCCGATGGCTTATTCCATATCAGCTATCCGATCACCACCTACGCAACGCTAACGAAAACCTTTCCGCCCAAAGAGTTCAGCGATCAAAATCCATCCTCACTCCTCGTGCTGCCCATGCGCAATGATTTCAGTGCTGTGCCTCATCTAAGTGACGAGGATCAGGAGAAGGATCCCACGACCGTGCCAGGTGTGAGCGATGCACTGAACTATGATAGAACGATCACCAGCGCCCTTGCCAAAGCCTTGGGCAACGAACTTGGCAGCACTTGGGATGTCTGGCGCTGGTACGATCAGCCCATGGGAAATATGATCATTCTTTCGGTCCGCCACCCCGACCAGAAAGAGATGCTGGGCAAAGCGCTGGAGCTGGTGAACAACGCACGCAAGTATCGCTTGAATAAGAATGCCGACTGGCGTGATCTGTTCGAGGTGCGTGGCATCGATCCTTCGCCGCCTCGGCGCTAGCCAGCCCTCTTTTTTTATGATGTAGTGATTTCCCTTATGATGCGCCGCCCGTTCCTTCTTTCGTTGGTAGTGTTGCTTGCTGCATCGCCTGCAGTGGCGCAGCAACGCTGGGTGCAATACGCCTCGGGCACCGGTTTCTATATGAATAAAGAAGGCGAGTTCATCACCAACCGCCACGTGGTGCGTGGCTGCCAGAGCATCGCGGTGCGCACGCCCGCTGGCGATCGCCCCGCACAGCTCATCGCTAGCGATGAAAAACGCGACCTGGCCATTCTGCGCACGCAGGAAACCCCGCAAGCCGTAGCGCCCTTGCGCTGGAATATCGAAGACATTCGCCTTGGCGAAACGCTGTATGTTTACGGATTCCCCGGCGAAGCGGGCGCCGCTGGCACCCCGACATTCGTCAGTACGCGTCTCAGCGCCATCCACGGCCCCGGTGGCCAGCCTGAATGGCTGCAGCTGGAAGCCGCCAGCCAGCAAGGCAATAGCGGCGGCCCCGTGCTCGACAGCACCGGCAACGTCATCGCAGTGATCTTCGGTCGTGCGGAAATTTATGAGACCGCGCGTAACGATAGCGCGCCGGCAAAACTTATCGGCAAATCAGGCGTGGCCATTACACTGGCCGAGCTGCGCGATTTCCTGACCCAGCACATGGCGAGCTATTATCAGGCCAGCAGCGGCCTCGTTGCCCACGCACAGCCTGTCATCGCCAAAAACGCGGCAACGTTCACCTTCCCCGTACTCTGCGTCCAGGGAACCGTGACTCGCTAGTTCTTCGGGGCGATCATCAAGTCCGGTGCTTTTTCCTGCGCATCGGGGATCAGGATGTGCGAACCACGCAGCATCACGATAGAAATGCGACGGTTGCGAGGGTTGCGCGGTTCACTCGGCAACAGCAATTCTTTGTCGCCCATGCCGGTGATCTTCTTAGGACGCTCTTGCTCCATACCCGACTGGATAAGGAAACGGCGCGCCGCGTTCGCGCGATCGGCCGAAAGCTCCCAGTTCGTATAGGTCGTGCTACCCGCCTCGGCGGGCGAGCCATCGGTATGGCCCGTAATACTGAGGAAATTCGGCATGCGCTTGATCACACCCGACATTTTAGTCAGCAAGGTCTCGCCATACGGGGTCAGTTGCGCCGAACCCGGATTGAACATGGCGTTCTTGTCCGAATCGATCAGGTCGATCTTCAGCCCTTCCGGCGTGATCTGAACCGAAACGTTATCCTGCATGTCCGCATCTTGCTGCAGCGCCTGCTCCAACTGCTGGCCACCCTGCTTGAACAATGCATCCTCTTGGTCTTCGACCGGCGCCACGGTATCCTGCGGCTGGCTCAGTTGCCCCGGCGGTGGCGTGCCAACGATGACGGCAACCTGCTCCGTGCTGGCCACCGCTTTGATACTGCCCGTTTTGCCGGCGATGCCCATGGTGGGCGTAAAGAACTCTGCAATGCCATCCAGCGTCGCCTTGCTGCTGGTCGCCAGAAGCCACAGCAACAGGAAGAACGCCATCATCG
>JBEIOT010000135.1:0-5678 GCA_040377415.1 Azospirillum sp.
CAGCGCGGAGAACTCGTCCTCCAGCCAGGCCAGCACACGCTCGCGGCACGCCTCGAACCCGGCGTCGAGATACACCGCGCCGAGCAACGCCTCGCAGGCATCCTCTAAGTTCGAGCTGTTCTCGCGGCCACGCTGTTCTTCTTCGCTCGGGCTCATGAATAGTAATTCACCGAGGCCCCACGCACGCGCGATGGCGGTAAGTTGCTCGCCATTCACCAGCGCCACAAGGCGTTTGCTCAGATCGCCCTCATCGGCATCGGGATAGAGGCTGTACAAAAGCTCGGCGACCATGAGACCCAGCACCGCATCGCCCAGAAATTCCAAGCGCTGGTTATGCGGGTGGTCGCGCGCTAGCGAACGATGGGTCAGCGCCTGCTCGAGCAACGCAGCATTCTTGAATTGATAGCCAATGCGCTGTTGCAGAGCGTCCATTAGTTGCTCAGATCCGTGAACCAGCGGTCATTACGTAGCGCGTCCCACCACATCCAGACCTTCCAGATCGGCACACCACCTTTGAACGAGACCAGCACGATCTCGGCGCGGCCGATGAGGTTTTCCTCCGGCACGAAGCCGACCTTATCGAGGTAGCGGCTATCCAGGCTGTTATCGCGGTTGTCGCCCATGAAGAAGTAATGACCTGCGGGCACGGTGTGTACCGGCGTATTATCGACCATTCCGTTATCGTAGGTGTTCAAAATATTGTGCGTAACGCCGTTGGGCAGTATCTCGTGCAGCAGCTCGGCACTTTGCATGCCACCATCTTCTTTGGGCACTTCGATGAAGGATTCATGCGTTGCTTTCACGGCCTCGCCGTTGATATAAAGCAGGCCGTTCTTCACCTGGATCTGATCGCCCGGCAAGCCGATGAGACGCTTGATGTAATCGACCCGGGGGTCGCTTGGCAGGCGGAACACCACCACGTCGCCACGCTCGGGCGCGGTGCGGAACTTGCGGCCCTCGAACCACTCGAACCCGAACGGGAACGAATAACGGCTGTAACCATAGGACAGCTTGCTCACGAAAATATAGTCGCCCTTGTAGAGCGTGTTGAGCATGCTTCCTGACGGAATGTGGAACGGCTCGTACGCTACCGAACGGAAGACCAGCGCGATGAGGATGGCAATGAGGAAGGAGCGGATCATTTCGCCGGTGGTCTCCGGCTTCTTTTCTTTTTTCGGCTTACTCACGCACTACTCCGTAAAGATCATAGGCATCGGCATTGAGAATTTCGAGGGTGATGATGTCGCCGACGCGCACACCTTTTTTCACGGGCGCGAACACATTGCCATCCACTTCCGGTGCATCGGCCATGGAGCGGCAGACGAGCTGACCGTCTTTGACGCCATCGACGATGACGGATTGCGTGGTGCCAATTTTCTTCTGTAGGCGCGCGGCAGAGATGGTTTGTGCTTTCTCCATGAAGCGATGCCAGCGTTGCTCGATAACTTCATCGGGTACATGGTCGGGCAATTCACGCGAGGTAGCGCCCTTCACGTTCTCATATTTGAAGCAGCCAACGCGGTCGAGCTGCACTTCGTCCATCCAGTTCAGCAGGTATTCGAAATCTTCTTCGGTCTCGCCGGGGAAGCCGACGATGAAGGTGGAGCGTAACGTGAGGTCCGGTACTTCTGCACGCCATTTGGCAATACGCGCAGCGGTCTTTTCCTGATTCGCCGGGCGACGCATGTTCTTGAGCACCGCAGGGCTCGCATGCTGGAACGGAATATCGAGATACGGCAAAATCTTTTTCTCGGCCATCAGCGGCATCACGTGATCGACGCTGGGGTATGGGTAAACATAATGCATGCGCACCCACACGCCGAGCTCGCTCAACGCTTCGGAAAGGCCAAGCATGCTGGCCTTGCGCATTTTGCCGCGCCATTCGCTCTCGGCGTATTTGATGTCGACGCCATAGGCGCTGGTGTCTTGCGAAATAATCAGCAGTTCTTTCACACCCGATTTCACGAGCGCTTCCGCTTCCGTCAGCACATCAGCAATGGGGCGGCTGACAAGATCGCCGCGCAACGCGGGGATGATGCAGAAGCTGCAGCGGTTATTGCAGCCTTCGGAAATTTTGAGGTACGCGTAGTGACGCGGGGTGAGCTTGATGCCGCCTTCGGGCACGAGATCGAGGAAACGATCATGCACGGGCGGTACGGCCTTGTGCACCGCGTCCATCACTGCTTCGTAATGCTGCGGGCCGGTGATGGCGAGAACGTTGGGATATTTCGCGGTGATGACTTCCGGCTCGGCACCGAGACAACCGGTGACGATGACCTTGCCGTTATCGTTGAGCGCTTCGCCGATGGCCGCGAGTGATTCTTCGCGGGCGCTATCGAGGAAACCGCATGTATTCACGATGACCAGGTCGGAACCTTTATAGTCCGGCGCGAGATTATAGCCCTCGGCGCGCAGACGCGTGAGGATGCGCTCGGAATCGACCAGCGCCTTGGCGCAACCGAGTGAAACGAAACCAACGCTGGGACCGGCCTGTTTGGCCGTATTGTTCTGTGTGCTCATGGGCGGGCCTTAGAGCAGAAACACCGGCCGCTGGCAAGCCATCGACCGCGTCAATCGCGACCATTTGGAATATGCACTGGTCAAATGCGCATATGGGGCTAAAGTGCCCCTGCCCATTCGGGCGGTCCGACACAGAAAAACCCAGTATTAGAGGCTTTTATGCGCTCCACTCGCCATTTGTTGTTCACCACCGCCATGGTCGCGGTCATCGCCACTTCCGCTTGGGCCGCCGCCCAGCCCGACGTTAAGCAAGCCAGCACCGGCGACAATAACATCGTAAGCCCCACCGATGAGACCATGCCCGCTGGCAGCGTGCGCAATAACCTGTTCTGGTGGCCCAAGCAGTTGGACCTCAGCGTACTGCGCGCCAATGACGCCAAATCGAGCCCCTATGGCGCCAACTACAACTACGCCAAAGAATTCCAGTCGCTCGACCTCGCAGCGGTGAAACAAGACATCAACGCCGTGCTCAGCAAGTCGCAGCCTTGGTGGCCGGCCGATTATGGCAACTATGGTCCGTTCTTCATCCGCATGGCGTGGCACAGCGCCGGCACTTATCGTTTGGCCGATGGTCGCGGTGGTGCCGCCGGTGGCCAGCAACGCTTCGAACCGCTCAACAGCTGGCCTGACAATGCGAGCCTCGACAAAGCACGCCGCCTGCTGTGGCCGGTGAAACAGAAATACGGTCAGAAAATTTCGTGGGCCGACCTCATGGTACTGAGCGGTAACGTGGCGATGGAGAACATGGGTTTCAAAACTTATGGCTTCGCCGGTGGCCGCGAAGATGATTGGGAGGCTGATGAGGTGTATTGGGGTGCTGCGAAATTCCTGCAGGACAACCGCGACCCCGCGACCAAGAAACTGGCGCACCCCCTCGCCGCCACACAGATGGGCCTCATTTACGTGAACCCCGAAGGCCCCAACGGCAACCCCGACCCGAAACTGGCGGCGCATGACATTCGTGAAGCATTCGGTCGCATGGCGATGGACGATGAGGAGACCGTGGCACTGATCGCGGGTGGTCACACGTTCGGCAAGACGCACGGCGCGCACAAACCGAAAGATTGTGTGGATGTGGAACCCGCTGCCGCTGGCGTCGAGAACCAAGGCCTCGGCTGGAAGAACAAATGCGGCAAGGGCAACGCGGAAGATACCACCACCAGCGGCCTAGAGGGCGCATGGACGTCGGACCCCGCGAAGTTCACCCACCAATTCTTCGAGAATCTGTTCAAGCATGAGTGGGTGCAAAGCAAGAGCCCCGCCGGTGCCGTGCAATGGATCCCCAAAGATGCAGCGAAGAACATGACCGTGCCAGACGCACACATCAAAGGTAAAAAACACCCGCCGATGATGCTGACCACCGACCTCGCGCTGAAAGAAGACCCGAGCTACCGCGTGATCTCCGAGCGCTTCCTGAAAGACCCCAAAGCATTCGAGGACGCATTCGCGCGCGCGTGGTTCAAACTCACCCACCGTGATATGGGACCGCGTTGGCGCTATGTGGGCAGCGAAGTGCCCAAAGATGCGTTGATCTGGCAGGACCCGATCTCCGATAGCACACGCTCGACCATCAGCGGCTCTGAAGCCACCGACATCAAGAGCAAGATCCTGAACTCGGGCCTTACGGTGCCACAACTTGTGCGCGCGGCGTGGGCATCGGCGGCAAGCTTCCGCAGCACCGACATGCGCGGTGGTGCGGATGGCGCTCGCGTGCGCCTCGCCCCGCAAAAAGGCTGGGCGGCGAACGATCCGTCGGAGCTGAGCAAAACGCTGGCAACGCTTGAGAAAATCCAGTCCGACTTCAACAAAGCCGGTGGTAACAAAGTTTCGTTGGCCGATACCATTGTGCTCGGTGGTAACGCGGCGATCGAGAAAGCAGCGAAGGATGCGGGCTACAGCAATGTCAGCGTGCCCTTCACTGCTGGCCGTGGCGATGCTTCGGACAAAGAGACCGATGCCAAATCGTTCGAGCCGCTCGAGCCCAAGGCCGATGGTTTCCGTAACTACTACGGCCCCAAAGCCGAGCGCGCGCCGACGGAACTGCTAATTGACCGCGCCAGCCTGCTGAACCTTTCGGTGCCCGAGATGACCGTGCTGGTAGGCGGTTTGCGTTCATTGGGTGCCAACACGGCCAACAGCAAGCACGGTGTGTTAACTGACAAGCCGGGCACCCTCAGCAACGATTTCTTCGTCAACCTGCTGAGCATGGACACGGTGTGGAAACCCGCCACCACCGCTGGCATCTATGAAGGCCGTGACCGCACCAGCAACGCCATCCGCTGGACGGCGACCCCAGTCGACCTCGTCTTTGGCAGCAACTCGGAACTGCGTGCCGTGGCCGAAGTCTATGCGACCGACCAAGCCAAGCAGAAGTTCCTGACGGACTTTATTGCCGCGTGGACGAAGGTCATGAACAACGACCGACCCGGCGCATAAGTCGAAACGACTGAAAAGCCCCGCTTCGGCGGGGCTTTTTTTATGTTGGCCCGCATCTTGCAATGCATACGCGAAGAAGATCGCAAAGGACCACGCCATGACCACCATCAATAATGCCGCCAATCAGGTTTTTAGCTCGCTGAAGGATTCGACGAACCCGAATACGGCGAAAACCACCAGTGCCCTGCTGGATGAAATGACCGGCACCAACACCGTGCAGCAGGTCAGCAAATTGGCGACGCAAAGTTCCTACTTGCTTGATCTTAGCCCCGATGCACAGGCGTTCCTTGGCCAATCGAAAGGCAGCGGCGTACCCAATGCGCTCAACGGCAACTTCATCCTCAACAGCAAACAGCAACAGCAGATCTTCGACGTGCTGACCAAATTCAAGGATGAACCCTTCACAGCCGAGACTTACGCGAAGATCGATGCGGAGCTGGATAAGCTTGGTCTTTCGGCCGATGCGTTGGCCATTAAGGACAAGGCGCGCGGCATCAACACCACCAGCATGCTATTGGCTGCGCTAAACGGCACCGGCGGTGATCTCAGCCAGAACCTGCTGGCTCCCAACGACGAACAGGTGAAGACCAAGAAAGATAACTACGTGAAGAACGTGCTGGCGAAATGGAGCGATATTTCGACCACGATTGATGCCGACGATGGGATCGATAGCTAAAAGCTTATTGTATCCTGATACCCTCGCGCTTAGATGGTCTTCATCA
>JBEIOT010000164.1:0-4572 GCA_040377415.1 Azospirillum sp.
CCATCGTGGCCGAAGCCAGCAAGCGTTACACCAAAGAGCAATCGCAAGGTAAGATCAGCGCGGCACTGGAATGCGCCAACGAAGCGAGCTTCGTGGCCTTTGAAGCGGTGACCGGCGCAAGCTTTGGCACTTTTGGTGCGCTGATGGCAGGCCAGATGGGCTTAAGCTCGGCACAACAGATGTTCGTGGTCGAGAACCCCACGGCGGATGCTTATGCCGGCCTGAAGGCTGCGCAGCAAGGCACGCCAGTAGCTGCAGATCAGCAGGCTTACTACTTCCAGACGCTGCTTGGCGCTTTGCCGGCGGCGCAGGCCAAGGGCGGCGTGCGTAACCACCTGGCGGCGGCGGCGGGCAAGGAACTGGCCAGCAAAGGCACGAACCTGACACAATTCGCTGAACTGATCGGCAACGAGACCAAGCTTAGCGGTTTCCTGGCTGAAGTGAGCACCAAGATGGAAGCGGCCAAGGCTGCTAAAGTAGCGGCTCCGGCAGCCAAGGCTGCTGAAGCGCATCCGGCGTTGCATCAGGCGGCTCCGGCGGCGAAGATCAGCAATGTTACCCATCAGGGTCAGCTGCAAGCGGCCCAGCGCCAGCGCTAAACTGTCATAAAAGCTTCATCATCGCGTGACCCAAGTCTTGGTATACTTGGAGCATGCAAGAAACCGTACAGGTTGGACGTAATGCTGCTCGCGGGGTAAGCCCCGTGAAGTCGGTGGCGTATCGCGCGTCGTTCCGCCCGTGGTCGGCGGCGCTGTATGCGGCGAGTTTCGCGGTGTCGTGGGTTCCGGTATTCGGCGGCATGCTTTCGCATCCCATCGACCGCATGAAAAGCAGCTCGGACGCGAATTATGAATTGAAGGTTCGTGCGAAATATTTCGCTGAACAAATTGGCACTACGCTTGGCATGTCGCCCGATCGCGTGGGTGCCGGTGACCTGTTGAAAGCAGCAAGCATCAATCCTGCGCTGAAACGCGTGGTCGATGAAGTGCAAAGAAAAAAGGCCAATGAAGACCGCAGCTCGCTGTTCATCAACGGTGGTGTTACCGCCGCAAGTGTTGTGGGCATGGGCGGCATGGCAAAAATTGCTGGTGAAGCAGCGACCGCCGTTAAGACCGGCAGCGCTGGGCTGCAGGCGGCTAAACAGATCGCAGGTTCACTAGCGGGTGGTGCTGTTGCCGGTGTGCTCAGCAAAAGTGAACTCGATGCGCAGTCGCTGATCGAAGCGACCGAAACCGATATGCTGCGTGCGCGCAGTGAAGGGCTGGATCCGCGTGTGGCGTTCAACCCGCAAGTGTCATTCATGATCCGTGTGTCGCAGGACGAAGTGCTGAAGACGCAAGTGAACAAACTGTCGAAGGACCGCTTCGGTAAGAAATTCCACCAGCTGGATTCGCAGCAACTGGGCATGGTGATGAACCACTACCCCGAAATGGCGAATGCCACGCTGCGTGAAGCCCATGCCATCGTAAAGGGTGACATGAGCATTCGTGACCTTGCTGCGACTGCGCCGAATATGGGCGCTGGTTTTGCGGGCCCGATGGCGCGTGCAGATGATTCGCGCGGTTCGTTCGTGGATCGCCTGAATGCACAGCGTGCCGCCGGCACGCAACAAGGCGTTTCCGCCTAATTAATTTTCCATTCTAATCGATAGGACCACCATGACGGGGTTTGCAGAAGTGCAATTCCCGCCGGATATCAGCTATGGCTCATCCGGCGGACCAGAATATACGACCGATCTTGTGATCACCACGAGCGGGCATGAACAACGCAATGTGAACTGGGCGCAGGCGCGCCTGCGTTACAACGTGGCCAAGGGCGTGAAGAATGCGACGCAGCTGGCGAGTCTCATCGCGTTCTTTCGGGCGCGCAAAGGGCGCGCTTATGGCTTTCGCTTCAAGGACTGGAGTGATTTCCGTGGCGAGGGCGAAGTGCTGGGCACGGGTAATGGTGTGCAAACACAATTCCAGTTGGTGAAGCGTTATTTGAGCGGCGGGGTGCAGGAAACGCGCGCCATCACCAAGCCGGTGAGTGGCACGGTGCAGGTGTATAAAAACGCGGTGTTGCAAAATTCGGGCGTGAGCGTGAATGCCAATACGGGTGTGGTGACCTTCACCGCGGCACCGGCGAACGGGCATGTAGTGACGGCGAATTTTGAATTCGATGTGCCGGTGCGTTTTGACACGGACCGCTTGGAAGCAACGCTGGATTCCTATGGCACTCATAGCTGGAACGACATTCCGCTCGTTGAAGTGCGGGTATAGTTATGCAGCAGATCAGTTCGGCATTGGCGGCGCATCTGGCGGGTGAAGTGATGACGCTGGCGACGTGCTGGCGGGTGACCCGTCGCGACGGGGTGAGCCAGTATTTCACCGACCACGATAACGACCTGGTGGTGGATGGGCACACGTATCTGGCGCGATCGGGCATGGCGCCGAGCGCGGTGAGCAGCCAAGCGGGCCTTGCGGTCGACAACCTCGAGCTGGAGGGGTTGCTGGACGACGATAGCATCGCGCGTAGTGACTTGCTTGGCGGGTTGTATGACCATGCGGAGCTAGAAGTGTTCATGGTGAATTATGCCGCGCCGGATGATGGACGATTGCAGGTGAAGATTGGTTGGCTGGGCGAGGTGACGTTGCGTGACGGTGTATTCCTGGTCGAGGTGCGCGGGCTTAGCGCGGCGCTGCAGCAGACCATTGGCGAAGTGTATACGCCGACCTGCCGTGCGCAGCTTGGTGACGCGCGCTGTAAGCAGAACCTTACGGCATTTACGTTCACCGGCACCATCGACACGGTGGAGAATGAATACATGATGACCGATGCGGCACGCGGACAAGCGAATGGCTACTTTGCGTATGGTAAGATCACCTTCACCAGTGGCGCGAATACTGGGTTGAGCATGGAGGTCCGTGATTTCGCGAATGGGCGTTTTACGTTGTTCCTGCCGTTGCCGAACCCGGTGCAGGCGGGGGATGCGTATAGCGTGGTGGCGGGGTGCGATAAGCGCATCGATACCTGTGTGGCGCGCTTCGCGAATGCGGTGAATTTTCGCGGTGAGCCGCACTTGCCGGGCAATGACCGCATTTTTGAAACGTCGGCCACGCGCAGCACCAGCTAGGCGCTTGCATGCAACCCTGAGTTGGCGCATGATGCGCCTATGCATTGGCTGCTGAATATTGCGGAAGGGTTATCGGGCGGTTTGCGCTTGCAGGAAAGCGCGCTCTACCGCCATCCGTATCGCAGTTCTGACCAAGCTTTCCGCGGTGACTTAAAACGCATTAGCGGTGATATCCGAACCGTGATGGAGCGTGACGATGAATGACCGCAACGCACATGGAAAATTTGGTAAGCAAAGTGGCTCGCGCCGCAATCCGGAAGGGTTGCCGTCGCCGGAGACACTGGAAGCTTATGACACGGTGATGAAAGGCTCGGCCGAGC
This sequence comes from Azospirillum sp., assembly GCA_040377415.1. Lineage (GTDB taxonomy): Bacteria > Pseudomonadota > Alphaproteobacteria > Rickettsiales > UBA3002 > QFOX01. The sequence goes on from JBEIOT010000164.1 coordinate 3,436, forward strand.
GTATCGTGGGTATGTTCGAGCGCGAACAATCGCACCGTCATGCATGGGAAGTGCGTGCGCTGCGCGTGCACCAGATCTCGACCATTCTCGGTCAGTTGCTGGGGTTCCTCATTGCCGTGGCGATCTTCGTTTCGGCGAGCATCATCGGCATGCATGGTAACCCGAGCATCGCTGCGTTCATCTGGGTGTTCGGCATGGCCATCGTGACCATGGCGGCGGTGGTGTGGTGGTATGCGAAAAGCTTGGGCCAGCGCCCGCTGTTCGCGCGGCCTGCCATGCGCCAGAGTTTCCGCCCTGAAAAGGGCCAGCCGCAAGACGGCGAATAATTTCAACGAAAGTCTGCAATGGACCAACGCGCTCAGATCGTGGCGTGCGCCCGCGCGCATTTGGGCGTGCGGTTCGCGCACCAGGGACGGCATGCGGCGACGGGACTGGATTGTCTTGGATTATTGCTGGTTTCCGCAGAAGCGGCAGGACTGAGTTTACGAGGTTTGTGCCCGGCATCGTTGGATGACCGGCAATATGGTGCGCGGCCGGATACCAATTATTTACAGGCCATGCTGGGCCAGCATTTGCTACCAGTGCAGCAACCCGCCTTCGGCGATGTGTTGTTGTTGCGGGTGGAAGGCAGGCCGCAGCATCTGGCGCTGGTGACGGATTATCCAGCGGAAGGCGAGTTGGGTATGATCCACGCTTATGCCATTGCACGACGCGTGGTGGAACACCGGCTGGATGCGGTGTGGCGGGCCAATATCGCGCAGGTCTATCGCCTGCCGCACTAAATTAATTTTATCTCAGGAAGGATACCCCCATGGCATCGATCGTGTTGGGAAGTGTTGGCCGTGCTGTGGGCTCGAGCTTTGGCCCGGCGGGCGGGCTTATTGGCTCGGCGCTGGGCAGTGCTGTTGGTTCGGGGCTGGATGCGGGGCGCGGCGGCAAGCGCCACTATGAAGGCGCGCGGCTGGAAGAGCTGGCGCTGCAGTCGTCGCTTTACGGGCGCAGTATTCCCATCGTGTATGGCAGCATGCGGCTGGGTGGGAATGTCATTTGGTCGCGGCCGCTGAAGGAGATGCAGACGACCTCGACCACGCGCGCGGGCGGCAAGGGCGGCGGTAGTGGTCGCGCTAGTTCCACGAC
>JBEIOT010000153.1:0-5152 GCA_040377415.1 Azospirillum sp.
GGCGTAACGCCCAACACCATCGAGGATCTTGGGCCCGATAGCGACGATACCGTCATCATGATCCTTGAGCAGGAAACGCTGCGCGGTGTGCGCTACGTCGCTAAGCGTACGCTGCGGGGCGCGCCTTTAAACCCCGCTTAATGGCTTCATTGAAGTCCTTCACGCCTTGGGCGGCACCCTTGGGGTGGCTCCACACGGCGGTAATGGCGGCAACGAAATCGGCACCGGCGCTTACCAGTTCGACGCAATTTTCCGGCGTTAGCCCACCAATTGCAACGCAGGGCACGGTGGTATAGGTCGTCCAATCGCGAATGATGTCGGCACTCGGCGTACCATACATGGCCAGCTTCTCAGGCGATTTGGATTGCGTGGGATGGAACGCGCCGAAGGCAACATAATCGGCCCCGCCCTCCCCCGCTTCCATCGCCATATGGGTCGAATCATGGCAGGTGACGCCGATGATGGCCTGCTCGCCCAAGCGCTCGCGCGCTTCGCGCAGCGGGGTGTCGTCTTGCCCGACATGCACGCCATCGGCCAAGACCTGACGCGCCAGATCGACGCGGTCGTTGAGGATGAACGCCGTGCCGCGCGCATGGCACACAGTAATGAGTTTTTGCGATGCCGCGATGATCTGCTCGTCGCTGGCATCTTTCAGCCGCAGCTGGAACGCGCCGACATCACCGGCCGCCAACGCGTCCTTCAACGTGTCGGCGAACACGCCAAGGTCAATGCTTGGCGGTGAAACAAGGTAGAGGCGGCACAGGTAATCTTCGGTCATGCCGCTACCCTACTCCTGCCCGCGAAGGGATGGCATGGGAATTTTACATGGGAACGGTGAGAATGAAGCTTAAAGGAGCACCTGATGCGTAAATTACTCATGCCGATCCTGATGACGTGGGCCTTGAACAAGATGGCCGAACGTTACATGCACCCCAAAGGCGCGGCCCAAAGCCGTGGCGCCGCACGGGGTTTTAACCCGAATTTCGCCTCGGAATTCATGGGTGGCGGCCTCAAAGGCGGCCCGATGCCGTATGGGCGATTGGGTGCCGCTGTGGATGCCTTCAAGAACGCGTGGAAGAACTACCGCGAATAGCTAGAGGCCCGGTCCGCCTTCGCGGCGGGTTTCCTTGCAGCTATCGAGGTATACTTCGAGGCCGCGGGAAACTGCATGACGGATCTCATTCACTCCAACGCTAAATTTATCGAGCTCGTCGACTGGAAGATTTTCCTGCGCGATGGTCGAATAAAGCTCGAGCGATTTTTTAACCTGCTGCTCAGCGCGAGCTTCCAACGCGATGATCTTTTTGTGGTCAAGGGCCGAGGGATCAGTACACGCCTTCATTTCATACGCGTAGGCACTTTTAAGTGCGACCTGGTAATTGTCGTAAAGCACATTGAGCAGTGCGAGGTTATAAAGCCCGCGCTCCTTGATATCTTCGAGGATACTCGACGGTTCCAGATCATTGGGGTGCGGCGTGCGCAACGGCACGGTCGGCAATTCAGGGTACTTACCCATCAGGTCCAGCCGCACGATATACAGAACGGTCTGGCGTAGATAGCCGTCGCGCGTTTGCGCGTATTGGGTCAACTTTTGCAGCGATTCGTTCTCTTTCCAGAAATCCTCGTGCAACTCGTCATCCATTGCTTGCAGCATGGGCTCCGATCGCTCGCGCAGGACTTTTTTTGCATGGTTGGTGACCGTGGCATCTTCCATCCACTCGGTGAACACGCCGCCATCACCCGGATTGTAATGCGGGACAATTTCCCCGTTCGGGTTACGCCAATTACCGTTTTTGTCCTGCTGTTGCGCACGATGTAACTTCGCGCGTTGGCCATTGGGTGCGCGTACGCCGATCGTCACGTCCGCTGCATGCTGCGCGATCAGGGTGTATTCTTTTACTGCCAGCTTGCCCGCCATGCCCACATCGCGCATGTCGCGCAAAATGGCAGTAGTAAGCGTCTTCGCCTGCTCGGGCGTGATCTGTTGAAAAAAGTCGTTCCGGTCGAACACCACATCGAAGATGCGGTCGCACATCTGGTGCCATTGCGCACGCGTGACACCTTCTGCTTCATGCAGTTTCAGCTTTTGGTCCTCGAGCAAACGCTCGAAGAATTGCGTTCGCACGAGTGCACGCCGTCCTTCATGCAAACGCTGCACAGCATTACTTGGGGTGGGTTCAGGCTTATGGGGCATCATTCCTCGCTAGAGGAAGCAACCTAGCAGCCAAATATGACGGTTTTACGACAGCTTGCGATTATTTTGCGACAGCAGCGTAAATGCCCACGATTTCGGCCAGAAGCGCCTTGGCTTCCGCGTTGGGGCGCTGGAAGGCGTTGCGGCCCATGATGGAGCCATCGCCGCCACCAGCAGCGATCTGGCGCACTTCATCGAGCACCTCGGCGTTGCCCTTGGCACCGCCACCGGAGAAGATGACGATACGGCGACCGCCGAACGTGGTCTGCTTGATGTGGGCGATACGCTCGGAAAGCGTACCAATTTTGATGGCTTCTTTCTCGTACACTTTTTTGGCTTCTGCCTGCTCGACATGTGCGGTCGGCGGTTTCACCTTAATGACATGCGCGCCAAGCAGCGCCGCGATGTGCGCCGCGTAGGCCGTCACGTCGATGGCGGTCTCGCCATCTTTGCTCAAACCTGCACCGCGCGGATAGCTCCACACCACCACGGCCAAACCGGCTTCTTTCGCCTCGCGCGTGATGTCGCGCAGTTGCTTGATCATGTCGTTCACGTTGTGGCTGCCGGGGTAAATGGTGTAGCCCACGGCCGCGCAACCCAAACGCACCGCTTCGGCTACGCTGCCGGTGAGCGCTTGGTCGGGCGCGGCGTCTTTCGGCGCCAGCGAGTTGCTGCTGTTCACTTTTAGGATGAGCGGCAATTTGCCTTTAAAGGTTTCCACACCCGCTTCCAACATACCCAGCGGCGCAGCGTAGGCGTTCAGGCCCGCATCCAGCGCCAGTTGGAAATGGTAATGCGGGTTGTAAGCATCGGGGTTCATGGCGAAGCTGCGCGCGGGACCATGCTCAAAACCCTGATCGACCGGCAGGATGACCATTTTGCCCGTACCGCCGAGCTTACCCTGCATCAGCATGCGGGCGAGGTTCTCCTTGGTTTTGTCCGAATCGGACTCGTACCAGGAGAGGATATTTTTCACCGTAGAAGTCAGGGCCATAGCGGTCTCGTTGATAGGGCGTTGATACTTAAGCAGCTTCATACAACAGACGTTTGATGCCTGTCCATGGCAGGATTGGTTTTATCAGGAGGATTTTATGCGTTTAGCAACATTTCTAGCAGGCACCACGGCAGCACTGGCAGGCGCGTTCTACGTCGCTTCCCAGCAACGCTGCGCCAAACGTGAGATACAGATCGATAACACCATCGACGATTCGTTCCCCGCATCGGACCCGCCATCATGGACGGCAGATGTCGGCGTACGTCGACTGTAACAGAATTCGTGGGTCATCTCCGGGTGATCGCGGATAAGTAAACGGTGCTTAGTCTTGCAGTGAATTGTGAGACGGCACCGTTTTTCTTTGCCTGCGGCAAATCTTTATTTATGTGCTCGCCAATCGCGCATCCTGCGCGACAACTCGCGACGCTCAAGGCTGGCGCGCCTACTGGCGCGTAACTAGGCCGATCTCTTTTTTGCAGCGGGCTTCATCAGCGCGGCGATGCCGGGCAGTTCTTTGCCCTCGAGCCATTCAAGGAATGCGCCGCCAGCAGTCGATAGATAGCTGAGCTCGCCGCTGAGGCCTGCATGGGAAAGCGCAGCGACCGTATCGCCACCGCCGGCAACGCTATGCAGCGTGCCTGCGCGCGATGCGCCGGCGACGATACGCGCGATCTGTACCGTGCTGCTATCGAACGGCGCAGTCTCGAACGCGCCGACCGGGCCATTCCATACCAGCGTTTTGCTGGCGAGGATGGCTTCTGAAAGCGCCATCAGGCTACGTGGACCTACATCCAGAATCATTGCATCAGCAGGAATATCATTCACGTTGCACACCACGCTTTTAGCATGCGGCGCAAAGCGCGTGGCACAGATCACATCCACCGGCAGGTGAATGGTGCAGCCCTTGCCTTGCGCTTGTTTCAAAATGGTGCGCGCCGTATCGGCCATGTCCTTCTCGCACAGCGAGGCACCCACGTTAATGCCCTGCGCATGCAGGAATGTGTTGGCCATGGCCCCACCGATGATGAGGTGATCGACCTTTGCCACCAGATTACCAAGCAGCTCGAGCTTGGTCGAAACTTTCGACCCACCGACGATGGCAGTAAGCGGTTTTTGCGGCGCGGTGAGCACACGCGACAGCGCCCCCACCTCTTCTTCCATCAGGCGGCCAGCGGCGCTGGGCAAATGCTGGTTGATGCCCACGACCGATGCATGCGCGCGGTGCGAGCAGCTGAACGCGTCGTTGACGAATGCATCGCCCAGCTTGGCCATTTCGGCAGCGAACTCGGCATCGTTGGCTTTCTCTTGCGCGTGGAAGCGCAGGTTCTCCATCAGGATGACATCGCCGGGGTTAGCGGCTTCCACGGCCATGCGGGCCGTATTGCCGACGCAATCGGGCGAGAATTTCACGGGACGGTCCCACAGCGCGGCGCTCAATGCGTCGACCAGCGGTGCCAGCGATTGCGCGGGATCGAACCCTTTGGGGCGACCCAGATGCGACAGGATGACGACCTTGGCATCGCGCTCGAGCAGGTACTGCAAGGTGGGGATGACGCGGCGGATGCGGGTATCATCGGTCACCCGACCGGCCTGCATCGGCACGTTCAGATCCAGTCGCACAAGGACAGTTTTCCCTGCAACATCAAGCGATTCGAGTGTGGGCAGCCCTGCCATTGTTCACGAAACCTTCATAAAAAAGCCTGCTGCGCCAAGCTATAAAGGAGATTCTGCACGAATCAAGGAGGATAGCGTGGGTATTAAAGGCGATATTGGCCAGCAAGTGAGCGAGATGTTCGAAGAGCTTGGCTCATCGGTTCCGCTCAGCGGCGACGGCATGCCCGTGCATGGCACGGGTCCGGCCGGCCCGCGAGATCCGCACGATGATTCCGTTTATTTTGAGCATCCTTCTTTCCTTAAGGGCCAGCCGGCAGTAACGCAGCCGCCCTCGGCCAATCCTGAAGGCA
>JBEIOT010000195.1:0-3387 GCA_040377415.1 Azospirillum sp.
CGGTGAGGATGCTGGCGAAACTGGGGATGAAGGCGGCGTTGAAGGCGCCCTCGGCGAACAGGCGGCGGAAGAAATTGGGCAGTTTGAAGGCGACGAAGAAGGCGTCGGACATCCAGCTGGCACCGATGAGGTTGGCCATGATGACATCGCGCACGAAGCCCGTGACGCGCGAAAGCAGCGTGAAGGACCCAACGGTCAGTGTTGATTTTATCAATGACATGCAACTGCCTAGTGACGAGTGGCTGTTGCCTAGTTAGAACAAAGGGCAACAACAACCAACAAGCATTTTCGCCGCATGCAGCTGATCCGAAACCTGACCGATTATGATGCCGACGCGCCAGTGGCGCTGGCCATCGGCAATTTCGACGGGCTGCACCAGGGCCACCAAGCCGTGCTGGCGCGCATGCATGCCATTGCCGCGCAGGATGGGCTGGTGCCGGCGGTGCTGACCTTCGAGCCGCACCCGCGCCAGTTCTTTGCACCGAATGCGCCTGCCTTCCGCCTACAAACGCGGCGCGACAAATTGGCGGGGCTGGCCGGACACGGTGTCGCCAAAATTTTTGCGCTGGGATTCAACGCTGCGTTCGCGGCGCAGAGTGCCGATGATTTCCTGGAGAATGTGCTGCGGGCGAACATGAATGCGCGTGCGGTCATTACTGGTGAGAATTTTTCGTATGGCAAGGGGCGCAGTGGTGACATTGCGCAGTTGAAGGCATGGGGCGCAAAACACAGCATTCGCACCGAACAGCTGAAGCCGGTGATCGCTGAAGGCGATGTGTGCAGCAGCACCGCTGTGCGTGCTGCGCTGGAAGTGGGCGATATGAAGCATGCGGCGGCGTTGCTGGGGCGGCCTTACAGCATTGCGGGCCGCGTGTTGCATGGCGAAAAGAAGGGTCGCGAGCTGGGCTTCCCTACTGCGAATCTTGCTCTGGCGAAGGGTTTGAAAGCGCCCCGCTATGGCGTGTATGCGGTGACGGCGCAGGTGGACGGCGAGACCCATCGCGGTGTGGCGAGCTTTGGCGTGCGGCCCACCTTGAATGAAACTATTGAGCCGCTGCTTGAAACGTACTTATTCGATTTCGAGGGGGACTTGTATGGCAAACGGCTGCGCGTGTTGCTGCACCAGCACCTGCGCGACGAGAAACGCTTTGACAGCATCGACGCACTGAAGCACGAGATGGAGCAGGACGCGCGAGCTGCGCGCGGCATCGTGGAGAACATCGCATGAACAAGAAACAAGCCGCCATCGCCCTGGCCGTGGTCGCCATCATTACCGTGGTGCTCGACCAGTTGAGCAAATGGTACATGCTGGATGTGGTGGGTATTGCATCGCGACCGCCCATTTCGCTGACCGGATTCTTCCAGCTGGTGATGGTGTGGAATCAAGGCGTGAGCTTTGGCATGCTGACGCATGATGCGAGCTATATGCGCTGGTTCCTGATCGCGATAGCGGTGGTCATTTGTGCGGTGATGGTGCGCCTCGGCCTGAGATCGACCCTGCGCCTTGAGCGGTTGGGTTATGGCATGGTCATCGGTGGCGCGATCGGCAATGTCATCGATCGGGTGCGCTTTGGTGCGGTGGCGGATTTTTTCCATTTCCATGTGGGAAGCTTCAGCTATCCTGCCTTCAACGTGGCCGATGCGGCGATCTGCGTCGGTGTCGGCATATTGTTGTGGATGATGACATTCCACCCGGCAAAGCCTTAGGGTTTTCACTCAAAACCGCGCGTCTGCGTCGTCGTTTTAAGTGCGCGCTTCGCGCGTGAAAGGGGGCAGACCAACCCTTTCGTCGCTAACCGCTCCTTAACCCCCTCGCACGGCGGCTCGCGGCGGCCATCGCCGCTACGCAAGGCAGGCGCCGAGGCGTTCGTTCAAGAGTTGTGGATGCTGTTGAATTGTAGGTGACTTGGGGGTCACTTCCGGCTAGGAATTCGGCATGCGCTTGACCCGTTCTCTTTTCATCCTCAGCCTCGTTTCGCTTGCCGCCTGCACTGGTCAGGATGTGCAGCAAACATTTGGCATGGACCGCAAAGCACCCGATGAGTTCGTGGTGTATTCGCGCCCACCGCTTTCGGTGCCGCCGGAATTCGACCTGAAGCCGCCGCGCCCGGGTGAGGAAAGCCCCAACGTGGTGACGACGGAAGACCAGGCGCGCGAGGTGTTGCTTGGCACCAAGCGCAAACCCGCGACGCTGGATGAAGCGGCGGCGAAAGTCGATACGAACATCGAGACCGCGGTGGAGCCAGTGCTGACGAATGACGCGCCGACCGGTGCGCAATCGAGCTTCCTGAGCAAGGCGGGTGCCGACAAGGCCGACGCGAATATCCGCGATGAATTGTCCAAAGACATCGTGGCCGCGCCGAAGAAAAAGAAAAAAGCGCAGTCGCTGTATGAAAGCATCGTGGGCGACGAAACGGCAGAGCCGATCGTGGATGCCAAAGCCGAAGCCGAGCGCATTCGCGCTAACCGCGACGCAGGAAAACCCGTGACCGAGGGCGACACGCCGACTGAGGATGAGAAGCCCAAGTCGGTCATCGATAAGATCTTCTAGCAATGTTGAAACGTTTTTTCATTCCCGTGCTGCTGGTGCTCGTGACCATCGCGGGTGCGCTGTACTGGTTGCTGCATGACGGTAAGTCGCCGCGCGATGTGCGCCGCGCCGTGCCGGTGGAACATTTCACGCTGCGCAATGGCATGCGCGTGCTGGTGATGCCCAATGATCGCGTGCCTGCCGTCACCCATATTTTGTTCGTGAAAGCCGGTGGTGCGGATGATCCTTACGGCAAATCGGGCCTCGCACATTTCCTTGAACATCTCATGTTCATCGGCACCAAGAACTATCCGGAAGGTGCGTATGATCGCGCCATCAGCCGTGTGGGCGGCGACCAGAATGCTTACACCACGCGCGACTACACCGCCTATTACGCCACCGTGCCCAAGGATGAGCTAAAGCACGTGATGGCGATGGAAGCGGATCGCTTGTTGAATATCCAGGTCACCGACCATTTCGCGACGCGGGAAAAAGAAGTCATCACCGAAGAGCGCAACATGCGCGTGGAAAACAAAGCCGCCGACCTGATGGCCGAGCAGCTGGATGCGATGACGTTCCTGAACCATCCGTACGGTCATCCGCTGATCGGCTGGGCGGAGGATATCAAGGCGTTCACGGCAGCCGACGCGACATGGTTCTTCAAGCGCTATTACCGCGCCAGCAACATGCTGCTGGTGGTGGCGGGTGATGTGAAGCCGAGTGATGTGCGCCGCATGGCGTTGGATTATTATGGGCCGCTGCCGGCGGGCTTGGCGCCCACGCGCGCATGGCCGAAAGAGCCGCCGCTGCGCATGAGCCGCCGTGGCGATCTTCTGCTCCACCACCAGCTTCTGATA
>JBEIOT010000093.1:0-7648 GCA_040377415.1 Azospirillum sp.
ACATCCCCTCCTCCAGGAATAAAAAAAGCCCGCTTGTTAGCGGGCTTTATTCCTGGAGGAGGGGATGGGATTCGAACCCACGATACGGTATTAACCGTATAACGATTTAGCAAACCGTCGCCTTCAGCCACTCGGCCACCCCTCCTCGCGGGGAGCACCCTCATAGCAAGCGCTTGGCCAAGACTCAACCCTCTATTTTGGCTTCTTTCTCGGCCGCCTTTTCGGCGGCGATGTCGGCAGCGGCCTGTTCCATCACCCGCGTGGTGCTGGCAGTCGAGCGGTTGAACTCGCGCAAGGCCACCTCGAATTCCGCCAAATAATTGGCCACGGCCAGCCAGCGGCCCTCGGCCACACCGGCCGGTTCAGCCAGCGTATCGGCACTGCCTGCCTTGGCCAGAAGTGCCACAGCATTCACCCGGGCGGCCAGCCATTCAGGCGCGGGGCCGTCTTCTTTAACGAGCCCGTTGGCAATGCCTTCGGCAAGCAGTAGCGCACTGGCGTACAAACGAATGGCACGGCGGTCATAGCGCTCGGCCATGGTGGCGACCTCATCGGCCGAGAGCCGCCCGCGCAGCGACCAGCGCGCCGAAAAACGGGCATTTGCAATACCCAGCTCCAGCGTATTCAGGTTGGCGTGCGCCTGAGTTACCACGGCCAGCGCATCCTGCGCTTTCTTGGCGTTGGCGCTGCTGAGCGCCGTGGCCCCACTTTCCAGCCCCTCGCCCAGCAATTTTAACAGTTTGCGCGCGGCACGGTTCAAGGTGCGTACCGGATCGGGTGTTAGCAGCACCTGACTGAACAACAGCCCCACCCCTGCGCCAATGATAACGTCGTAAAGCCGGGTCGTACCCGCAACGGATTCACCCATGAGAATGACCAGCAACGCCGACGTGGCGGCCTGCATACCGATCACCGGCACGGTGCCAAAGATAGCCCCTGCCCCCAGCCCCACGGCAGTGACCAGCACAATGCGAATGGCGAGTGGCCATTCAGGCATCGATAGCGCAAATTCGCCGAGGATCACGCCCATCGTCACCCCGCAAAGCAGTGCCACCGCCTGTTTGCCATGGTTAGGCGCACCCGGTGCTAAGCTGGCGATAGCAGCAATGGCCGCAAAGATCGGCTGGTGACTCTGGAATTTTGCGCCAAAGAACAATTCAGCGAGGAACCACGCGATGCCGCCCGCCACCGATGCTGCGAGAATATCTTTCCAGCCGGTATGCCACCGTTCCAAGACAGTGGAGATGAATATTCGGATACGCATGAGTCTAATGTAATGCCAGCCAAAGATAAGCGCAACGCGCACGCCATATTTCAAACACGAATATCGACGCTCACATTTTTATAGAAATCCTTGATGACGCTGGTGAAGCGATCGTCGGCAAAATCGGGGGAGTCATTTTTGCTGAAGCCCGGCGCGCTTTGCAGGAATTCAGGCTGAACATTCAGGATATATTCGCACGTACCATCGGGTTTCTTCTGGCGTGCGATAGCCTCGAACGGCACCGCAAAACGCTTATCGGGAAATCGCTGCCCGTATTCGCCGGGATAGCTGAGCACAAGATAAGCCAGTTCGCCGCTGTACTTGTTGAACATGATATCGCTGATGATACCGAGATGTTCGCTTTCCCAGTTCTCGACATGCGTGCCGACGACCTTGGTCGCGGCGAGTGTTTGCTCACCCATCTATAGCAACAGCAATAACAGGATGACGACGATAACCAGCGTACCCGACGGTGCGTAACCCCAGTTACGGCTGTAAGGATAGACAGGCAATGCGCCCAGAAGAACGAGGATGAGGATGATTAGAAGAATGGTGCTCATGGCAAAAACCTTTATGCGTTGATGATAGGGCAACACTGCGCGCAAGCGGATGATTTTACGATGGGTTCAGCGCCCACGAATATAAGGTGCACATAAGGAAAACTTGGGTTTCTCCCGCATCGCTTCTTGATGCTCGGCCACGGATAATGGGTTCATCCATCAACCATTACCAAGGAGGCCACCATGGCTACCGCTCGTCAAATCCGTGAAGAAGAACTCAAAAATCCGAAAGATCCGAATGTGCGTGATCCCGAACATGCCCATGAACTGGGCGGTACGCTCGGCATGACCGCTGTTGGCGTTCCTGCTGCCATTGCTGGTGGCATTGCCGGCGTTGCAGCGGGTGCTGCAACCGGCGCATTGACCGGCGCTATTGCTGGTCCGCTCGGCATCGTTGCTGGTGCCGCGATCGGCGGCGCTATTGGTGGCGCAGCGGGTGAAGCTGTGGCCCGTGAAGTGAACCCGACTGCCGAGGAAAAATACTGGGAAGAGAACTATCGCAGCCGTCCGTACGCAACGGAAGATCGCGACTTTGAGACCTATCGCCCGGCCTATCGTTATGGCGTCGATAACTACAACCGCTTTGAAGGCAAAAGCTTCGCTGAAGTGGAAGCTGAACTGAACCGCGATTGGCCCCAGGCCCGTGGCACCAGCTCGCTCGAATGGAACGAAGCACGCCCGGCAACGCAAGATGCCTATGAGCGCCTGAGTGCTCGCCTGCGTCAAGACGACGCAGAAAGCCGCTAGATCGATTTGAAGCTACCCCACTTACTACCTGAACTTGGCGGCCCTTGCAAAAGGGCCGCCATTTCTTTTAGCGGCGGGTGATGCTGCGCGCTTTGTAGCCTGCACTGTCGATGAGTTTCGATATCTGCTCATCGCTGAGGTCGGCGTTACCGTTGGTCGTGATGACGGTAAGGCCTTTATCCACATCGACCGTCACTTTTTTTACTTCGTCCTGCTCATAGAACAGTTCTTCGATGCCTTGCGCGCAGTAAGCGCAGACCAGACCATCGGTCTTCACGGTGATGACATCGGCCAGTGCAGGTGTGGCGAACAATGCGAGGGCAGAAACAAAAAGCAAACGGCGCATGGAAAACTCCTAGAAATTGGTGGTTAGGTTGAACATGACATCGCCTTCGCTGCTGTAGCCCACCTCGCCCAGCACGCGGTTGGTGAACACACGCACCAGCGGTGTCACTACCAGCTCGGCATCGTTGGCGGGGCGATGGTCCACTTGCAGCATCAGCCAAGGCTGCGGATCGCCATAAGGCACCAGCACCGGCGCAATGCCCACACGGGCGCGCTGCATGAAGCTTTCTTCGATGATGCCGGAAGCGATGAAACGGTTCTCGTAGCCCACGAAATAGCGGCGATCTTCCCAGTCGATAGCGCCACCCGCCCACCCGACCGCGTTCTCACTATCGCCCTTTTGCGCCAGCCCCACGCCGCTGAGCACATAGAGGTTCGCCTGCGAGCTTTCGCCGTTCCAGCGCTTCAGCAGGCGATTGTAGTTCAGTGTGTGCATCCAGCTATCATCTTCATCGAGATGGTCGATGCGCACGCCCACCGCGTCGCGGAAGGTGGGCGAATGGAACACATTCACCGAACTTTCCATGCCGTCATGCATCACCATGCCCATGGTGCCACCGGTATAAGTGGTAGGGCGTGCCTGTGCGGCAAAAGCAAAACAAACAGCAACAATGGCTAGAGTAATACGCATTGCCTGTGTGTAGCAGGCGACGCGGCATTTGCAAAACCTGTTCACCTTGGTAGCAAGGAGGCATGAGCTTGCCCACCAATCCTCAGATCGCCGTGCTGCTGCCTTGCTACAACGAGGCCACCACCATTGCGACCGTCATTGCCCAGTTCCAGCAAAGCCTGCCGGAAGCCAGCATCCACGTGTTCGACAACAACTCGAAAGATGATTCGGCCACGCTGGCGAAGAACGCCGGGGCCATCGTGCATTCGGTGCCTTTGCAGGGCAAAGGCAACGTGGTACGTCGCATGTTCGCCGATGTGGAAGCCGATATTTATATTATGGCCGATGCCGATGCGACCTATGACGCGGCGCGTGCGCGCGAACTCATCGCCCCCATCGCCCGCGGCGAGGTGGATTGCATGATCGCTACCCGTGCGGGCGGCGACGGTGCCTACCCCAGCGGCCATGTGTGGGGCAACAAACTGTTCAACCTTATCGTGGGCCGCCTTTTCGGGCGCGGTCTGAAAGATATTTTCACCGGCTACCGCGCTTTCTCGCGCCGCTTCGTGAAATCATTCCCTGCGCACAGCGAAGGGTTCGAGATCGAAACGGAACTCAGTATCTACATGCTTGAACAACGCGTGCCGTTACGCGAGATACCCATGGTTTATGGCGCACGCCCCGAGGGCTCGCACAGCAAACTGAATACCTATCGCGATGGCTTGCGCATCCTGCTTACCATCCTGCGTCTGTTCAAAGAATCACGCCCGGCCATCTTCTTCACGCTGGTGGCCGTTGTCGCATTAGCGTTCAGCCTCATCATCGGCTTGCCGGTGATCTGGGAATTCCAGGAAACGGGCTTAGTGAAACGCCAGCCGACAGCGATTCTTGCCAGTGCGCTGGCCATCATCGCCTGCGTCACATTCTTTGCTGGCCTCATGCTCGATTCAGTGGCGCGCACCTATCGCGAAACCCGCCACCTGCGATACCTCAATGTTAGCCCACGCCGTTAGGCGCGTGCCGCTTGCAGTATGGGCAATCCTCATTGCCCTGCTGCCGCTGCTGCTGCATTTTTTCTCGACGCTGGCGAATTTTCCTATCGGCAGCGGTGCCCCCATTGGCATCCACGACCCCGATAGCTGGCTGCGCCTAACGCTGGTGCGCGATTGGCTGAGCGGCGGGGGATGGCATGACCATAGCTACGCCAGTAACGCACCGTTTGATGCTGCGCAAAGCCCATGGACGCGTCCGATGGATCTGGTCATCGCGCTGTTCACAAAGCTGCAATTCGGTGGGGCTGAACTCACCACGAAGCTTGTGCGCGCATCACTCGTGCTGCCGCTAATATGGATGGTACTGATGGTGTCGGCATTGCTGCACATCACGCGCCGCTTCACCCGCATGCCGCACGCCATTTTGCTGGTAGGCGTGCTTATTCTCACTGCCAGCATCAACTACAATTATTTTGGCGCAGGGAATGCCGATCACCACGCGCCGCTATCGGCGTTATTTTGTTGGGTGGTTGCGCTGCTGCTAAACCACGATCCGCGCCGTGGAAACGGGCTCATCGCCATCGGCGCATTGCTAGCGCTCATGCTGTGGATCAGCCCTGAAGCTATCCTCATCATCGCCATTGTTTATGGTTGGTTAGGCCTGCAATGGCTAGCCGGCGCCAGCCTGCGACCGCTGGTGCGAGTGGCGACGACCACGGCGTTACTTTCTATCGCCGCCGTGATGATCGAACGCCCCTTCGCTGAATGGACCACGCGCATTTACGATAGTATCTCGCTGGCGCAGGTATTGCCGTTGGCATTGGTAGCGCTGGCAGCCATGCTATTGGCGCGCGTTACCAGCTTCTTCTGGATGTGGCGCGCACTGGCGGCCGCGGCGCTGCTGAGTGCCATCGGCGTGGCGCTCTACCTACTCGACCCCCTCTTCTTCCGTGGGCCGATGGCATTGGTCGATCCCTATATCCACACCGGATTCCTGCCGCGCATCGCCGAAGCCAACCACGCGTGGGACGAGCCAACGCTGAAATTCATCGGCCTGCTGCTACAGCCACTGGTAGCGCTGTTCGTTGCGTTCCGCTGCGCCACGCAACGCAATGGTATCCTATCGCCCGCGCAAGCGACGACGCTGCTCTACCTACTGCTGGCGACCGGTGCGCTTTACCTCGCGCAGATCCGCTGGGCTTATTACTTTTTCCCGCTGGTGCCGCTGGTGCTAGCGCCGTTCCTTGGCGCATGGCTGAACCCACAACACAGCACCGTCGCATCGTACTGGCCCGCGTCGCGCCTGCGCCGCCTGAGCGACCAGCAAATGATGGCCCGCCGCATTCCGTTGCTCTTGGTCATCCTTGCGCTGCCAAGCATTCTCATTGTGTTGCCGGCCCTGCTGCAGCCCAGCACTGGCACGAATGAAATGCGCGCCTGCCAGGAGAGCCTGCGCCGCCTCATCCAGAACGGCGAGTTAGGTAAACTGGGCAATGGCAAATCCCTCACCGTGTTCGCCACCACCGATAGCGGCGCTGAAATGCTGTTCTTCACCCCCCACCGCATCATCGCCAGCAACTACCACCGCGAGGGCGCCGGTATCCGCGATGTATGGGAAGCGCAAGGCAGCACCAAACTGGCCGATCTGCAGCGAGTGGTCAGAAAGCGCAAAGTCGATGTAGTCATCATTTGCCCCGACAATGCCGTGGCCAAGGACGCCGCCACCCACCGTTTATACGATGGTTCCTTAAAAGCCGCGTGGCTGGAACCCTACAAGATCAAGGCAAAGCTTAAGGGAAAGGCGCAGCCTTCTATTTTCCTTGTCAATGGCGCGGCCCGCTAGCATAGTCCCCAAAAATAAAAAAACTCTTCTCGGTCAAGGAATCCTCGCATGCGCCTGCGTCAGCAGATCATTTTGGCGTCCATCGCCGCCGGTAGCCTCTTCACGCTCATGCTGTGCTGGATGGCGTATTTCACCTACCCCGTACCCTTACCGGGCATCACGACATTCACCGCCTTCATCGGCGTGATGGTGGTGTTCTGGTGGCTGGTGGGCAGCCTGGTCGCCAGCGCGATCGATAAGGAAGTGCGCCGCACCGTCACTGCTATTCGCGGCAAACTGGAAAGCGGCGTAGGCCTGCGCCGCCGTCTTGAGAAGCAAAAGGAGCTGCTAGAAGAATTCAGCACCGGCACGCTGCCCATCGTGATGGGTGTGAGCGATTACGCCAACAGCATCGTCACCCAATCGGGTCGTCTGGCCGAAAACACCAGCGCCGATGAATCGCTGGAGCAACTGGCACAACTGGCCGAGGATTGCAGCGAAGGCCTCGCGCGCCTAGCACAACACGCGCACCAAGGCAGCGCACAAGCACAACTGCTGCAGCACGACCTTGCTGCGCTGGAAGCGCAAGAGCCGCCACTGACCGCCCAGCTCGACCAACTGCATCGCCTCGCCCAGCAATGCAACCTGCTGGCGCTGAATGCTGCCATCGAGCACGCCCGCGCCAATGACCGCACGCGCGGGGTTGGCCTTTTGACAGAAGAAATCAAACAACTCTCCACCGCCGCTGAAGCGCTGTCGCAAAGCGTGACGGCCCAAGCGCAGATCCTGCGTGAGCAGGCCCAACAAAGCCTGCGCACCGCCGTGCCGCTGGGCGAACAGGTGCGTGTGGTGGCGCAAGAAGCCGAGAACGTGCGTAGCTTGCATGAAGACCAGTGCGAAGTGATGGACCAGATGCGCCGCGCGCAGGAAACGCTGCATGGCGGCGAACACCCGCGCAGCTTACGCCAGCAAATGCTTTCCAGTGCCGACCAGCTGAAAAGCGCCAGCGCCAGTCTGCGCAGCGCGCTGGAATCGACCCTGAAGAACCTTCAGGTGGCGGCATAACATGAGCGCGATCCCTGTTCCGGTGTTCACGGTGGGCATGCTGCTCATCAGCAATATTTTCATGACGTTTGCGTGGTACGGCCACCTGAAATTCAAGACCACCCCGCTGGTCACGGTCATCCTCATCAGCTGGCTCATTGCTTTTGCCGAGTACTGCTTTCAGGTCCCAGCTAACCGCGTGGGCCACGGCTACTTCAACGCCGCGCAGCTTAAGACCATCCAGGAGATCATTACCCTCACGGT